>JAEEQV010000333.1:0-2939 GCA_016285445.1 Bacteroidales bacterium | reverse complement strand
AGCCAAGTCCTTCTGACTGCAATTTCGCTATAAGCGGTAGATCCTTCGGTACTATTATCATCTCCACAAAAATATCTGCAAAAGTACAATTTATTAGAAAAACCTGATTTCTTCTCGTAAAGAATTTATCTTTGTAAGTATGGAACAATCTTCGGGACGGACATATATTGCGATTGATTTGAAATCTTTTTTTGCTTCAGTAGAGTGTATGGAAGCAGAAAAAAATCCATTGGACACCAATCTTGTTGTTGCCGATGCAAGCAGAACAGAAAAGACCATTTGCCTTGCCGTCTCTCCCACTCTAAAAGCATACGGCATACCTGGACGAGCCCGATTATTTGAAGTCATTCAAAAAGTGGAAGCGGCCAATAGGCAACGGCGATGGAGAAACAACGGAAAACCTTTTACTGGTAAGTCGTTCATCAATTCTGAACTGCAAGAACATCCCGACTGGGAAATTGATTTTATGATTGCCACGCCACGAATGTCTTATTACATCGATTATAGTACAAAAATCTACAATATCTATCTCAAATACGTCGCCCCCGAGGATATTCACGTATATTCCATCGACGAAGTTTTCATCGATATTACAAATTATCTGGGAAGTTATAAAATGACAGCCCGTGAGATTGCAATGAAAATGATTCTCGACGTATTGAATGGGACAGGAATAACCGCAACGGCAGGAATCGGCACGAACCTCTATCTCAGCAAGATAGCTATGGATATTGTAGCGAAACACATTCCTGCCGACGAGAATGGAGTAAGAATAGCGGAATTGGACGAAATGTCGTACCGAAAGCAACTATGGGACCATAAGCCACTCACCGACTTTTGGCGTATAGGACGAGGAACGGCGAAACGACTTGAAAAAGTGGGCGTACTCACCATGGGCGACCTTGCCCGACTTTCGTTGGAAGCCGAAGGTTTTCTTTACCGACAATTCGGCGTCAATGCAGAACTGCTTATAGATCACGCTTGGGGGTGGGAACCTTGTACCATAAAGGAAATAAAAGCATACCGACCTGCCGAAAATTCCCTCAGTTCCGGACAGGTATTACAATCACCCTACACTTTCTCAAAAGCCCGCGTCGTTGTTGCCGAAATGGCTGAATCAGCAGCATTGACGCTTGTAGAGAAAAAACTTGTAACGAATCAGTTGGTTTTAACCATCAATTATGATGCGGAATCACTCATACGAAATGAAAATTACGATGGCGACACGACCACTGATTTTTATGGAAGAATCGTTCCTAAAGAAAGTCATGGCACAGCAAACCTCAACAAACGAAGTTCGTCAACGAAGGAAATCACAAATGCCATTCTCCAGCTCTACGACACGATAGTGAATCCCACGCTTCTTATACGGAGAATTACGATAACGACGAACCATGTCGTTTCTGAATCAGAAAAACAACAGAAGGGACAACTTGAACTTTTTCCCGATTTCCAAGATACGGAGGATGATGCCACGTCAGACAAAAAAGAACGAGAAATGCAAGAAACAATTCTCTCCATAAAGAAACGATTTGGAAAGAATGCCATTTTAAAAGGATTGAATTTCAAAGAAGGCGCAACGGCCAAAGAACGAAACAAACAAATTGGAGGGCACAAGGCATGACACACGATTATGACGACATAATTTCCTTACCACATCCCGTATCGAAGCGATTCCCGCAAATGTCCCTGCGAGACCGTGCCGCTCAGTTCGCACCCTTTGCCGCACTCAACGGTCACAGCGATGCCATACGAGAAACGGCAAGAATAACGGATGCAAAAATTGAGATAAGCGAATCAACTGCTGAAGTGCTTGATAGAAAAATCCTGTTTCTGGAGAATGAAATCAGAAAAAATCCAGTCATTTCCATTACCTACTTCATTCCCGACACGAACAAAAAAGGCGGTGCGTATAAGACTTTTACCGGTAAACTGACGATAATAGACCGAGAAAGAAACATACTTTCATTCGACACTGGTGAGCAGATTTCCATCCATTCCATAATTGATATGGAAAGCGACATTCTTCCCTTCGACATATAAAAATCCCTGAAAGTGGGAGTCTTTCAGGGATTCGAAAAAAACGTATTATGAATCAGAAATCTATTTTCTTGTATTCACCGTGCTTCTTGTACTTGAAGTTTTTGTAGAAGAAGTCGTTTTCGCGTTGTTTGAACTGCTGCTCGTGCGAACTGTCGTGTTAGTCGTTGACTTTGTGTTGTTGTTCGTTGACGAGGTGCTTGTTCTCACCGCTTTCGTTTCGCTCTTTGGAGCAGCTTTTGTAGTGCTGTGTGCTGCTGGAGCTGCACTTTTATGGTTGCTTCTTGGAGCTGACTCTGCTTTCGGAGCTGGCTTCGGTGCTGGCTTTGGAGCCAGTGCAGCGTGATGAGGAGCTGGCTTCGGAGCAGGAGCTGCATGATGGTGATGTTTTGGAGCTGGTTTCGGTGTAGAATGATACACTGGAACTGGCTTGTGATATCTGTGTGGATATGGAGTCAAGTCAACTATGATAGTTGCTGGAGCATCCTTCTCCGTTGAGATATACATCTTGTTATCACCTGTAAACGTTGCATATACCGTTGAGCGACGTGGGATGTTAATCGTGTAGTCGTACAACAATTCTGAATAAGCACCTTCGGTGTAGATTTCCAAGTTGTAACGACCACTTGGTAGATAACTAACATCTACTTTACTTTTGTATGAATAGTATTTTTCACCATTTACATACACTGAGAAAGGAGCATCAATTTTTCCTTTTACTATTAATTCCGACGCAAACATGTAAACTGAGCTACATACAATTGCTAAAGTTACCATTAAACGTTTCATGACTCTGTCCTCCTATACTTTACGTTTCACTTATTCGTTTTGTAAGGACAAAACCAAATAGCGTGCCAAACTTTTTTTGCTCTTAACTTTTCAGGGAAATAGAGAGGTTT
>JAEEQV010000018.1:0-15740 GCA_016285445.1 Bacteroidales bacterium | reverse complement strand
CTGAACCTTACGTTGAACGTGACCCCCGATGCTCAGGCACAAATAATTTTTGACCCGAAAGTCGGCGATATAATAAAAGCGCGAGGGGCGGGAAATCTTCAGGTGAAGATGGATAAAGGCGGTGATTTGCAGATGTATGGAAAATATCAGATAGAAGAAGGAGATTACCTTTTTACGCTTAAAAATCTGATAAACAAGAAGTTGATCCTACAAAAAGGTGGAACAATCGTATGGAACGGTGACCCGCTGAATGCACAGGTTGATTTGTCGGCAAATTACGAGACCAAAGCATCGCCACAACCCTTGTTCGACAGTACGGTGAATGCCTCGAAAAGAATTCCTGTAACGTGTCAGGCCCATTTAAAGAATAATTTGTTGTCCCCCGACATTTCATACGACATACTGGTGCCGTCGTCGGCCACGCAAGTTTCGGAAGTGTTGTCAACATTGAGTGAAGATGAGATGACGTTGCAATTTTTCTCACTTATGTTGCAAAGTGCTTTTATGGCGGTCAACTCAAATTCGGGCGTGGGAGGTTCAGTGTCGTTCGAGGTGCTGAGCAATCAGTTCAACAATCTTTTGTCGCAAATAGACCCCGATATGGACGTGAGCGTGAATTACCGAATGGGAACCGACAACGTGACGAATAATGAGTTCGAATTTGGAATTTCCCGACAGTTTTGGAATGATAGGATAATGGTGAATGTCAACGGTTATACGGATTTTGGAGGCACGGGCGAAACCGAACAATCGTCGGACCAAAATCAGACAAATGATTTTTCTGGCAATGTGAGTGTTGAGATGAAACTCAATAAAAAAGGTACTATCAAAGTGAAGGGATTTTCGCGTAGCAATGAAGACGAGTTGTCCGAAAAAAGAGAAAATACCAATGGTGTAGGGTTCTTTTTCACGAAAGATTTTAACACTGTAAAAGATTTATTTCGCAAAAATCAAGAAGAATAATCTGCGAAATATCAAAAAATATCGTAAATATGCTTGTTGTCTAAAAAAACATTTCTATTTTTGTTTGTTGAAAATACTATAAGGTAACAAATTGTTAAATTCAAATTTAAGAAAATGAAGAAAAAATCTATTTTTCAAATTGTTCTTGGGTCTGCGGTACTATTGGCGATAGGTTGTAGTAGCCCAAACAAAATGTTAAAAAATGCTGCTACGGTACGTTATAATGTTACTCCCGATCCCCTTGAAATGAAGGGCGACAGCGTTGATGTATCTGTAACTGTTATGTATCCAGCAAAATATTTCAACAAAAATGCTGTATTGGAATTAACTCCAGTGTTGAAAGGTGACGGAGCTTCTGCTTCATACAAACCTGCAACGTTGCAAGGCGAAAAAGTTCAAGGCAATGGTGCCGTAATCTCTAGTGCAGGTGGCACATATACGTATACAGGAAAAGTTGCTTACGAAGATGCTTTGTTGGCTTCCGATTTGATGGTTAACAGCAAAGTGACTGTAAAGAAAAAATCAGTTGACTTGCCAGCTGTGAAAATTGCAGAAGGTGTTATCGCAACAGCTGCTTTGTTGCAGGATGACGCTCTTCCAATCGTTTCTGAAAACCAATTCAAACGTTCGGAAGTGTTGACTTCGGAATCTGAAATCGTATTCCAAATCAACAATGCTTCGGTTCAATCAAAAGAACTTTCAAAACAAGGTATCAAGGATATGAAGACTTTTGCTAAGAATGCAGAAGCTGACACAACAATGTCTTTGAAGAGCGTCGCAATCGTTGGTTACGCTTCTCCTGATGGACCAGAAGACGGCAACGAAAGTTTGGCAAAGAATCGTCAAGCTGCTGCTGAAAAAGCTTTGAAGGGCTCTATCAAAACAGAATACGAAGCTAATTACACTGCAGAAGACTGGGATGGTTTCCGTCAATTGATGGAATCTTCTTCTATCGGTGATAAAGATGCTATCTTGAACATCCTTTCTCAATATTCTGACCCTGTTGTTCGTGAGGCAGAAATCAAGAAAATGGGTGTTGTTTACAAAGAAATCGCTAACAGCATTCTTCCTCAATTGCGTCGTTCAAAAATCGTAGTAAGTGCTGAAAAAGTTGGTAAATCTGACGATGTTCTTTTGTCGGCTGGTTTGGGCAAATCTGATGTGAAACTTACTGAAGACGAATACTTGTTCGCTGCAACTATCGCTGAAAATGCTGACGATGCAGAAAAAATCTTGAAGAACGGTACTACTGCATATTCAGATTCTTGGAAAATCGTTAACAATTTAGGTTGCGTTCAATTAGAGGCAAATAAATTCGAAGATGCTCAAGCTTCTTTCGCTCGTGCTGACGAACTTTCAGAAGGCGACAAGGCTGTTAAGAACAACTTGGGTGCTTTGGCTGTAAAACAAGGCGATTTGGCAAAAGGTTATGAATATTTCGAAGTTGCACAAGGTGCTGGTTCTGAAGTAAAATACAACATGGGTACTGTAAAGGTAAAAGAAGGTGACTACCCAACTGCTGTTGAAATGTTCGGTAGCAACAAGACTTTCAACGCTGCTCTTGCTAAATTGTTGGCTGGCGATGTTGACGGTGCTCTAAGCACAGTTAACGATGTTGAAAATCCAGATGCTTCTTGCGACTACTTGAAAGCTGTAATCGGTGCAAGACAGAAAAATATCGATATGATTGTAACTAACTTGAAATCTGCTATCGACAAAGATTCTTCTTTCCGCGACAGAGCAAAGAAAGATTTGGAATTTAGAGATTTTGCAGAAGATTCAAGTTTTGAAGCAGTTGTAAAATAGTTTTCTTAAATTGATATAAAAAAGGGAATTGACTTGGTCGATTCCCTTTTTTGTTGCCGTAACCTAAAACATATCTTTCGGCTCTTCCGAAATGATTCCTACTGATTTTGCTCGTTGGTAGAGAGTTTCTATTGCCTTTTTGCCTTGTGTGCCGAGCGAAAGACTGAAATCGTTGACAAACAATGCGATATGTTTTTTCAAAACCTCGTCTTCTATGGCTTGGGCATGTTCGTGAATAAAAGCGTTTGATGCTTGTGGATGTGCATTTGCATATTCTATGCTTTGGCGAAGGAGATCATTTATCGTCTTTTTCAAATCGTCGGGGACATCGCGACGAATGGTGATTGCTCCAAGCGGAATAGGCGTATGTGTTTCGCTTTCCCAAAAATCACCCAAGTCGCGAAGCATGGAGAATCCACGTTCTGCATAGGTAAAACGGTTTTCGTGGATAATCACACCTGCGTCAAATTCTCCGCTCATAATTCGCGGTTCTATCTCCGAAAACAAGCATTCCGTCTTGTTCGTATAGTCGGGATAAGCCAAAGAGAAAAGCAGGTTTGCCGTGGTTTCCCTACCTGGAATCAAAATTCTTGATTGGGAATTTATTGCGTTTTGGTTTCCCTTTTTGCAAATAAACAACGGACCGTTGGCAAAACCTAATGCACTGCCAGCGTCAAGTATCTGGTATGTTTTATACACGTTTGCATAGGCAAAATAACTCAATTTCGTCATCTGTAAATCGCCTATCATAGCTCGACGGTTCAATTCCTGTACATCGGCTATTACTACTTTGAAATCTATGCCTTTGGTGTCGATTTTTTTATGCACCAATGCGTCAAATGTGTAGGTGTCGTTCGGACACGACGAAAAGCCAAGCGTTATTTCCATTCCAATCTAAATACTAAAGCTGAATTAGGTAAAATAGAGATTGGCAAGCCGTGTTCCAATACATCTTCGGTTGAAAATGAGTCGGAGAAATCGTGTTCAAACACTTCCGTCAACATCATTGTTCCTTTGAGCGGACATTTCATTGCTGACAAGACGTGTTCGCCCAAAATCAGCCGAAATGTGTGCATTTGTGTGAAATCGAAATTGATGACTATCAATATCTTTTCGTTTTCGCTGTAACGAGTGTATGCGTAAATTTTATCGCAGTCAAGATTTCCTCCGTAGTTTTTCCACATTAAGTCGTAGAAGTTACCATTTTGGATAGCGTCTGACTGCAAACGGAAATTCAACAGTTTCATATAAAACTCTCGTAAATCCTTTTGGTCTTCCGACAGACGTCCGCCGTCGAATGCACCGCCATTTACCCATTTGTTGTATTCTGGCAAACTCCAATAGTCAAAGATCGTGGTTCTTCCGTCAATGCCACTGAAACCTTCCTTGTACATTCCTTTTTCGCCTATTTCTTGACCGAAATAAATCATAAGCGGACCTGGATTTAACGTCGCGAGCAATACCATTGATGCACGAGCTTTATTCGCATCATTGGCAAAGAAGCGAGATGCAATACGTTGTTCGTCGTGGTTCTCAAAGAAACGGAGCATTTTACCCACCACGTGTTCGGTGCGTTTCCAATAATCGGAAATATATTTTGCACTGCCGTTGCCTTCAACCATCAAACGCATTGTATCGTACAAACCGACTTTATCGTACAAATAATCAAAGTGACCTGTTTCCAAGTATGTGGCGTACGCGTCGGGATTGTAAATTTCGGCAATAAAAATGATGTCGGGATTTATGTCCTTGATTTGCGGAATTACCCATCCCCAAAATTGTACGGGTACCATCTCTGCCATATCGCATCGGAAACCGTCAACGCCTTTGTTTGCCCAAAATTCAAGTATTTCCATCATACGAATCCATGTATCGGGAATCTCATCAAAATATGGTCTCCAGAAATCCTGATAATCAACGCCATAGTTCAATTTTACTGTTTCGTACCAGTCGTTTCGTGACGGACGAGATGAGAACACATCGTTTCCCGTAACTTTTGCAGGATATTCGTAATATGCCGGTTTTTTCTCATTGTATGGAAATACAATATCTTTGGGTAACTGCAATTCTTCGTTGGGGATATAATAGAAATTATTGTGTGGCGAAAATGAAACCGTCGTGTCGTCGTAACTGCCCAGCGATGTTCCTCCCAAAGGCAGATTGTCGGAATGATATTCTCGAGAAACGTGATTTGGCACAAAGTCGATAATACATTTCAAACCGGCCAGATGGGTGCGTTGTACCATATTCTCGAATTCTGTCATTCGTAAAGCCACGTTTGTCGCCAAATCGGGATCAACGTCGAAATAATCTTTTATAGCATACGGAGAACCGGCCCGACCCTTCACTACGTTGGGGTTGTCGGCAGTAAGACCATATTTTGAATAGTTGGTACACGAAGCGTGGCGAATAATACCTGTGTACCACACATGTGTAACACCAAATTTCTTCAATTCTTGCAGAGCAACCGACGTAACGTCGTTAAACTTGGAACAGCCGTTTTCCTCAATCGTTCCGAATTCCACATTTGATTCGTTCTTATTTGCGAACAATCGCGTGAAAATTTGATAGATATTGATAGACGTATTCATTTCAACCGTATCATTTTTCACAAAGATAAAAAAAATGGGACTACACAATTTGCATAGTCCCATTTTTCATTCGTTCTAACCTCTGTACGTTTCATTTTTTTGTTTTTTATTAGAGACGCGCCATGGCACGTCTCTAATATTCTATCATCTCGGTTCGTTCAATGTAGGGCTGCCATATTATGATAGCCCTACATGGGAATTACCGTATAAATTTCTCGCTGGTGATTTGTTTGTTGTCGATTACCGAGATAATGTAGATACCCTTGCGTTGTGGTACAGCGATACGGGCTTCTTCTACGTTGGTGAATTTCTTTGAGTAGAAGATTTGACCTGTTACCGACGTAATTACCACATAATTTGCCTGCGGATTGCGGAAGAATACTTCTATTTCTTCATCCGTGATAGAGAAGCGGGCGTTCTTGCCACAAGTTTGAACGGCAATTACCTTGGAATCGGTGTAGTTACCATCGTAATCTACCTGACGAAGTTTGTAATAAACTATGCCATCATTATCATCTTCATCGTAATAAACGTAGTTGTTCATTTCGGTAGTTGTACCGGCACCAGTAATGTAATCTATCTCCACAAAGTGTACTCCATCGAACGAACGAAGAATTGCAAAGTAGCTATTATTCGTTTCAGAAGCAGTTTGCCAACGAAGTTCAACAACATTATCGTCTATGCAAACGCCATAGAGCAATGTCATTTCTACAGGCATTAAATGACTCGTATTTGTATTTGGAAGCCCTTCTCTGTAAGCAGCCATACATTGTTCCTCGCTTGCAAACATCATATCTACTGTACCAGAATTTGTGAAATCATGTTCAACTATTGGGGTTGTTCCATCATAATAGTTTCCTGCATAATACAAGGTACCATTATTAGAACCTACGTTATCTGCTCCTGCGGTTCTATTACCACAATAATACAATGTACCGCCATCTTCTACGTTTATTGTAAACTGCCAAGTATAAGTAGGCATCTTGGCACCGATATTTCCGATGAATACATTTCCATCATCCTTCACGTTAAAGGAACTACCACTTGCACCACTTGAAACGGTAACACCCATTGCATACAACGTTCCTGCAATATTTATTGTGTAACCGCCTGTTCCATAACAAGAGAAAATGCCATCACCACTATTGTCGGTATCTTTGAGATAGATATTTCCACACGTTTGTTCAAGGGTAAATGTACCTCCACCTTGTTGGTCACGTCCTACGGTCATGTTACCATCTTCAACCGTAATGTCACCACCTATCCACGCAGGACAATTGATACCAGTATTATTAATATTTCCTTTGTACTTCATTACCATATCGGCATGTTTTACAACAAAGGTTGAATTACATTGGAAATCAACATATGCTATATCTCTACCATAATTTGAGTGAGCGAATTCAATTCCTTCAAAATTCACAAAACTACTACCAGCCTTATTTGTATTATCTATTAGCCAAACTGCATTAGAAGCATTGCGCACATGCACCATTCCCTGTCCATCATCTGCATCTGTCACATAAAGATTGGCATTAATCATCTCAATCTTTGAATTGTTGATGAATTGTGTATGGTGATATACGTTATAATCATCCAAAAGAACTGCAGCACCTTCTAATAAGTTTCCTGGAGCCTGACTTAATCCTGGCGACGACAAATCCCAGTTAACATTCTCTGTGTATAAATATCCGTTATTTATAATTGTACTATTAGTTAATACAATATCTGCCAAATATAAGTTCACACGACCATTGTTTATCAACGTAGATCTATTTGTATAACTGCCATTATTTGTATTATCGCTACCCACATCATCCATTTTGAAACCAAAGTCAACGGTCATCTCTCCTTTCGAGCCTATTTGTACAGTTCCTTTCTTTATCGTAGCAGTAATAAATTCAACCGTATCATTGATTATCAATTGCTCTCCCTTAGGAATAGCTATTTCAACAACAGAGTTGGAACCATTTATGACGAGATTATCTGAAATTGTCGTTCCACATTTTATAATCCATTTTGCATCTATCTCATCAAAGCGAGTTGCTCTGTCACCACTTCCATTTTCTCCCGTATGCCATGATTCAATATCTGTGATGTCCTTTCCTCCACTACAATCATAGTAATATGTCTTATTGGTTTTATCACGGCTAATAAGAGCGTAATATCCAGAAGCTCTAATTTGTGAGTACAAAATAGAACCATCATCTTCAGAACCGTAAATATCTTCAAAGAACACACCTGTTCTATCTGTTCCATACGCAAGGGCATTTATATTTGCCGCCAAACCACTTGCCTTAGAAACACCTACACTACCACTTGTATAACCAGCATTTCCATCAACATGCCATGCATCACCTGTTGATAATGCTACATCATCTTTCCCTTCTTCTCTTAATGTTCCGTCAATACCGGCATATTCAACACCAACCGTTACTTGAGGATTAACGGTTGTTGTTATTTCACTGAGCATCAATGGCTTATAGTCAACATCGTCACCTACTGGGAAATAATAAATGGTAGGCGACTCGTCAAGATTTTCGGGAAGAGCGTGCGTTATGGCACCATTTATATAACATGCATGTCGTGCAGAAGTATAATATCCTTGACCTATGGCAGAACTTGCGGGATTTGAAAGCAACAACACGTATGGGTTAGGGTCTGGATCCTCTTCATTTGCTTTGGCTGGAGCGTTTATTCTTAACACGCCTTCTGTAAGAATAAGATTATTTTGTACTTCTACATTTCCGTCTTGTTCAATAAAGAATTCTTCATTCAACGAAGCACCAGAATTTGATCTCATCGCTGTATCGTTGATAATGAGGTTATAGAATGTGAACGCTGGGATATGTTGTTTTTCTCCTCCGTTAAATTCAACCGTACTACCAGTTACAGTTTTCGTTCCCGAACCAGCTATAAGATCTTTCTTGATACCAATGATATTCTCATTAGAAAGTGTTCTATTCCCATTTCCAAGATTCAAATTGTAATAATTCATTGCTTCTACGGTAGTTTCGTTACCCGAAGAATAAGTAAATGTAGATGTTCCGCAATCGAAATGACCTATCAAATTAACAGCATTTTCTCCGCTACCCGAAACTGTAATATCATTTGCACCAGCAACTAATGTTGAACCTGCTCCGATATTTAATGTATTGGTTACTTCAATATCTCCAACAAGAGTTTTGTTACTTGCCGATTCTGTTTGCAAGTTATAGTATGTTAATGCTGCAACTTCTTGATTTACTGAGCCAACATATTGCACGGTTGAATTATTTGGATTGACGTTTGCAAGAGGAACGTCAGTTACGTTTTCCAATTTCTGTGTAATGACAACGTTTGCTCCTGGCTCGAATACTATATTACCATTTGCATCCTCTGTATTAATATATAATTGAGAATACTCTCCAGAACGGATTTTACCCGTAGCAGCTCCGCTGTAGGTAACGCTAGAACCTGGTTTTACTACAATATTATAATATCCATTTGCATTACCATCACTATGTGTTATTACGTCAGTTGCCAATGTTCCAAATTCAAAATCACCTTCTGTTGTTGTAATTGTAACAGCAGAACCATTATTTACATTTACCTTTACTCCGTTATCAGTATTTAATGTACCTGAGATGGTAAACATTTTGGCATCATTACGATAATCATGGTTGGCTATTTTTGTCATTTGTCCTTGCATTGCTTGTCCCGTGAAAGAAGCAATGTATTCACCATAGGAATTAGGTATTCCATATCCTCCATTGGGATTATATTTTTGCCAATCATCGCCTACAGATGTAAAGTCATTCCAGTTTCCATCACCAATAGTTATTTTTGAGCCTTCTCCTGATACATTCCACTCTTGACCTGATTTTAATTGAACGTTATTTTGATTTATGATATATTCAGAACCAGGAGTTGAGAAATCAGATGGTGACGAGCCACAAGCACCCGTTGCATTCGTACACCAATTAGAATATGTAAGGACATCTGAATCATCTCCTGTGCCACCTCGATAGTAATACACATTACCCATGGCCTTTACATTCACTGTTCTTGTAATAGTGACAACACAACCTGAAGCATTATCTCTAATGTACGCACCAATTGTAGCTTCGTATGGTGCGCCATCACAAGCGAACGAATACGTGTGAACCCCTGTTTCAGAAATACCTTCCATGCTCGTACTATGGTTGTTTATCCACCAAAAACGATCGTATTCGTTTGTTACATCGCTACCATCAAATTCCACTTTCATTACTGCACCAATTTCCTGTGAGCAGAATATTTCAGATGGAATTTCTACACCACCATTTGCAGGAATTTCATTAAAAGAAAGTTCTGGCACGCCATCAACAAACGAGATATTTGCTTTGTCTGTCGTATGTACCACATTCCCATTGGTTGATACCACGCAATGATAAGCTCCATTGCCCGAACCTGCCTTGGTTGGAGTATAAGAAGATGACGTTGCACCTGGAATGGCAACATTATCTTTATACCATTGATACGTAAGAGGTAAATTAGTAGCGTCTTCGCCTGTTGCGACTACACGAAGCGTATTTGCCGTGCTATTACAACTTGTCTGAGCATCAACATAATCTCTCAACGAAAGTTCTACAACATGAATTGTTGTTGTACACGTTTCATCATCTACATTATCCGATCCTTCTGAATCATGTGCAGTAAAAGTAAGCGTTCTATCTCCCGCCGAAGTAAATGGTGTAGCCAATGTTGCGGTTACATCTTGTATAGTATTTTTGTCAATCGAAGTTTGTGACAAGCTGAACGATGTAGCCGCTGAACCCGACAATGACAATGCTATATCGCCATTAACGTGTCCACTTCCTACATTGAATACATTAGAATATGGCTGATTCGTATAAAGATACACATCGCTACCCATGCAACCATCAACCGTAAGCGTTGGAGTAGAAGTAAGTGAGACAGTGATGTTAACCGTTTCAGTAATTCCATTTCCATCGGTAACTGATACAGTCATAGGATAATCTCCTGCAGGAGCAGAAGAACTCACCAAGGTAATTTCTCCTGTTGAGGAATTTATTGAAAAATATCCGCTTCCATTTCCAGAAGTAATAGAATACGTCAAGTTATCTATACATGTAGAAGTTGTTGTAGATGTTCCCACCACCACATTCGTCATTCCTGCCACACGCATATAGGTATCGTAACTTGGCGTTATAGTTTTTACGTTTACATCGGCCGATGTTGTGCTATATGTAGTAATATCACATTCGTCTGTCACTCCATATCGTATATAATATGTTCCTGCGGCATTAAATACTGTAGCATCGGTTAAAGTATTAACAGAAGAAAAATTACTTGCCGTAGAGTATTGCCATATTGTGCTTGATTCCGTATCACCATCTTTATCTTTATCAGCAGACACTGTAAAACCCGTTGATGGCAACGTGAATGATCCACCCACACAAATATCATCAATAGAAATTGCACCAACTTCGGGATGTTTGAACATTGTTATTTGCACAGCATTACTCTTTCCTTTTTTGTCAGTGTTATCAATTGCATAATAGCGAATATATTTGTTATTGAACGATGCATCAGGACCTGTTAACGAAGCAAGTGTAGTCCAGTCATTTGAAGTAGGAGAGTCTGCCACTTCCC
Organism: Bacteroidales bacterium; assembly: GCA_016285445.1. GTDB lineage: Bacteria > Bacteroidota > Bacteroidia > Bacteroidales > UBA1715 > UBA1715. The sequence goes on along the minus strand of JAEEQV010000018.1, from coordinate 4,743 downwards.
ATCCTTGCGAAGAAATGCTTGTTTCTGGTTTAGGTGTTACTGTAGGGACATCCATAGACAAATTTCCGCCTTCACAAATTCTTTCAGGAGTTGTAATGTCGCTCACATCGGGACCACAATTTATGGTATATGTTGCTTCGGCGGTCACTCCGTAAGAGTCCGTTACAACAACTTTTACAATAGAACTATTGGCAAGGGCTTCACCAGGTTCAAATACGTCGGTAGCAGAACTTGACGTATGCGTTGCCTTCAACTCATTGTTTACATACCACGCATACGAGGCAATGACACCAGTACCAGCGGTAGCAGTAGCAGTGAACGAAGCCGAAGACTCACATTCAGTGCTTACCGAAGAGATTTCAATTTCAGGAGGACAAACTTTTGTTATGGATACTCCGTCAATAAAAAATACATTTGAATTTGTTATATGATTAGTTTCCGTTGTCAAAGCAATATCAGCCGTGCTACTACCACTCACAATTCCATTCAAGGTTGTAGTGCCACGATAGGGGACACTTCCTATTGACGTTCCATTCAGCATTACATCAGTTGTACACAATTCGTTTACTTGATTACCTAAGTTACCAATCGTAAATTGTACTGCATAAACACCAGTTGTAGGGATACCAGATAAAGATAACACTGTCGTATTTGAAAACAAATGTTTTTTCCAATAAAATTGGAAACAATCTCCTGTATTTCCAGACAATGCTAAATTTCTTCCTGCAAAAAAGACAGAATTAGCAATTTTATAGTAATTTCTATCATCGTCACCAGCCCATTGTTGGTCTGTCGTATTCAAAGACGTAGAAATGTTAACGCCATTAACTGTAGAACCAATTGTATTTGTTGAAAAATCAAAATTTGCTATATTTTGCCCAATACAGGACGCAACCGTACCATTCAAATTAAGAACACAAGGATTTGCTCCCCCAATACCGTCATCAAACGTAAGTGTGGCATTATGATTGCCTAATGAAGTTCCCGTGAACGTAATGGTATATGTTCCATTTCCATTATTAGTTACAGAATAGTTCGTGTTGTCGGAAAGGGTTGTCGAAACATCACTTAATTCAACACACGCAGTAGATACTGTTACTGTGGCAGTTGGATTAGCTTGATCTGGTTCTTTTGCAAAAGTAAGCGTTGATGGTGAGACGGAAATGGTTGGACTACCAGAAATAGTAACAGCACCAGAAAGTGCAGATTGCCCGTCACCACTACCTGCATAAATACGAACTTTATAATTACCCGCAACGGTTGGAGAATAAGAGCTACTTGTTGCACCACTAATTGGAGAATCATCTTTATACCATTGATATTGCGGATAACCACTTTCCTCATTTTCCATCCCAACAGGTGATGCAGTCAAGGTACTTGCTCCTGCACATAACCCATTTTCAATTATTGAAGCCGACCTGATTTTGGGTCCACAGTTAGGAGGTGTTGTTGACGTAGAAAGAATTCCATCCGGAGATATAATGATATAAATTGGAGCTTCTGAATAATAATTAAAGTACGCCGTATTATTATTCCAATTTACCGAAGAAGTTCTAAAAAAAGAATTATTGAAATAACGTCCATCTTGTTTTATTTTAAACGACATATATGTCCAGCCAGAATTTCCCCCACCCCGAATTGTATTGTAATAGTTATCTCCACAGTTCTGAAAATCTTCGTTGTCAATCGCCGAATTTTGTTCGACTTCTAATTTAAACGGTTTTGAAAAATCTATCACACAAGCCGGAATTTCAGTGGCAGAAAAAGATATTTCCTTTCTAGATAAATCCATTCTTATAACACCAAAAGAATTGGAACCTGGATTAAACTTTAGAGACGTATATTGAACATTATTCACCCAAGTATCTGTTTTTTTCTCTAATCCCGTCCAATTGGCCTCGTCATGTTCCCCGTTTTCGTATAGAAAAATATAATTATCATTATACGCCGCAACATCACACAAATAATAGACAACGCTTCCACTTGTGCATCCATCTTTTTTTTCTATATTAGAAGGATTACCCCATACTGATTCAATAGTATACGTCTGCCCCACACCACTCACAGCAAACCCCATCACACCAACTACCAATAGTAGGAGATTTCGGAACATTTTGAATGTAGAATTCATTTTCATAATTCTAATATTTTAAAGAGCAAGCGAAAAAATCGTTTGCTTTTGGTTTAACATACTTTTTTTACCATGCCCTGGAACGCCCGTGTAGCAAGGTTTCTGTGCATCACCACCTTACAAAAGACTATAGTCCATAGCATAGTGAACAAAAATAGGTATTTAAATATCTAAATGCAAATAATTTAGATGAATTTTTACTGGGTTGGTGTAAAATGTACACTAAAATATAGGGGAGGGTTGTAGAGACGCGCCATGGCACGTCTCTACAGAGAATGAACATCACGGATTGTGGTTGCATAAAACAAAAAACGTATATTTGCCCCAACATTAACACAAACAATCATGGTAAACGAAAATTTCAAAAACAGATTTCGTATTCCGTCTGCACGTGCCACATGGCACAATTATAACGCAGGAACGTATTTCGTCACAATTTGCACCCAAAATCGGGAACATTGTTTTGGGGAAATTGTAACAGACGGCAATGGTGAACCGAAAATGATGTTGTCGGAAATTGGGGGATATGTGGACAATTGCATTCAAAAAATATCACAACATAATCAATATGCAACAATCCCATTATATGTGGTAATGCCCAACCATATACATATGGTCATTATTATAAAAAATGATAAATCTAGAAATATGCCAAATACGCACGATGATTGTAGAGACGTGCCATGGCGCGTCTCTACAGACGGGAAAAACGAAACAATGCAATCAATCGCCAATAAACAAGGGCGTTTATCTACCACAATTGGCGGGTTAAAACAATCCGTTACCCGTTTCGCCAACGACCACGCCATTCCATTCGCCTGGCAAACGCGGTTTCACGACCACATTGTTCGCAATACCGATGAATTGAATCGTATTGCCACGTACGTTCAAAACAACGTGGCGCAATGGGAATCAGACAAATATCACGATTCGCTGCAGAGACGCGATTAATCGCGTCTCTACCATGGGGAATTAATTAATACAACGAAAAATTATTTTAAAACTATTGACAAATGGAAGGATCGTTTTGTATATTTGCCCAACAAAATTAACAGGATTTAGGAATACCGCATCGGATTGCAGTTCCGAAGGGAAGGGTTCAGAAATCCTGTTTTTCTTGTTTTATAGGGATGTTATCCGAAACACTATGAACAATACATTCATTCCATATTGTTTCATTCACAACAATCCAACTATCGCTTTCGCAGATTTTAGTTTTAAACAGATGACTTGCAACAATATAATCTCTTCTTTTAGGGTCTGGTACTTTGGAAATATATTCTGCATTATGTAACAATTCTGGCAACGTTAATAACGACTCGTTTTTCTCATTATAATGGATATGAGGTTGATTCAGCCATTCTTTAATGCCAGAAACATTAATATGCATCTCATAAGGAAATTTAGGATGCGACAAAACCTTACCAATTAGCAAACGTTTAGCTATGTTTTTTATCTCTTTTCTGCGTTGTTTTACAACCGTTTCTTTGTTCATCTTCTTATTGATTATGCACCACAAAGATACGGTTTTCTTTTTGTCAAAACATAGAATAATTAACAGAAAGTAAAATACCAAGATGGTGTAAAACGGACACTGGGCGGTTTGGGGGTAATGCAGAGACGCGATTAATCGCGTCTCTACGATTTTTATCACGGAATTGTGCAAACGTATCGTGTTCTGCCCTTTCCCATGATGCGATGTAGGGCTGCCATATTATGACAGCCCTACGACAAACATCACGGGGTAATGTTACATTATCGGTCGCAATTCAATGGTCATTCCCAATGACGAAGCAATTCGGTATAGGGTTGAAGCCTTGGGGTCAATCAGACCATGTGTGGCAAAGAGACAAAAAACATACGTTTGTCAATATTCCAACAAAGGAATTTCTTATCAACAATAGCAAATTATGAAAAAATCCCCTCTCCAACACTCTCATTTTGTTGAAATGATTTATTTTTGCTTGGATAAAGAGTAAAAATATGTCAGATCGTATTAACCTAAATGGCGTGAAATCTTCTTTTTCATTGCCACTGCAAATCATAACGGCAGTTTTGCTGCTGATGCAGATTTTCTTCTTTGGTATCGTATTGTATTTGTGTCGTAGTTTTCAGATTTCATTCGAAACAATCACGAGCATAAAAGGATGGATAATTCTTGGTGTAACGCTCTTTTTCATTGGCTGGAACATTTTGGCACTGATTCAACGCAACCGACAAATTAGTAAGGCATCGACAACGGAAGAGAAAGAGACTATCTTCAAGGCATCGACCTTGGTGCGTTTTATGACGATGAACGTCCTTTCTGTCGTGGCTTTGGTATTCGCACTGATATGGAAAGACATTTATTTCTTCCTTTTCTTTGCACTTTCTTTTGTTTGGCAAATCGCAATGTTCCCCACAAAGTCAAAAATTGCATTGGCAATAGGCTATTCCGATGAGGAAAAAATGACAAAACCCGAAGAAGAAGTAACAACGGCTTCGGAAACGGAAATAACGGCAGAAACAGAAACTCCCCAACAAAATACGGCATTATGAAAATAGGTTTCGACAACGACAAGTATCTGAAAATTCAATCAGAACACATCAAGGAACGAATTTCCAAGTTTGGT
>JAEEQV010000332.1:0-2982 GCA_016285445.1 Bacteroidales bacterium | reverse complement strand
GAATACAGAAAACAGGCAATTCTTTATAGACCATAATCTTTATACGGACAAGCATGGATTGCTCCCCGGCAGTGGCGTAAACCTTGAAAGATTTGCCCCGCTCCCGTATCCCGATGAAACCGACGGAATTCATTTCGTGTTCATCAGCCGCATCATGCGTGAAAAAGGCATCGAACAGTATTTGGATGCTGCCAAGCATTTCAAGGAATCTAAACTACACTTCCACATCTGTGGCTTTTGCGAAGCCGAATACCAGGGAAAACTCGACGAATACGCCAAAAACGGCATTGTCGTCTATCATGGCATGGTCCGTAATGTTCGCGAAATTCTCGCCAAGACGCATTGTACCATTCACCCGAGTTTTTACCCCGAGGGCATTAGCAACGTGCTCTTGGAAAGCTGCGCCTGCGCCCGCCCCATAATCACAACAGACCGCAGCGGTTGCCGCGAAGTGGTGGAGGATGGGGTGAATGGATTTGTGGTAAAACAGCGTGATTCTGAAGACCTTATTCAAAAAATTGAGAAGTTCCTTGCGCTTACACATGAACAGAAAATGCAGATGGGCCTTGCCGGACGAGCAAAAGTTGAACGTGAATTTGACCGCCAAGTTGTTGTGGATGCGTACTTGAAAGAAATGGAGAATGTTTAGGATGAAAAAGATTGGTCTTGCTGTCGTTACTTACAAGGATAATTTTGGAAGTGCCTTGCAGACTTATGCAACGCAGTATACTCTTCAACAATTGGGCTATGAAACAGGCATTTTTGAAATCAAGGGTGTCCACAAAATAATCAATCGTCGCAAGATTTTCTTTTATCTTCGTCGTGTTTTTGAACTTGATGAACTCAAGTATATGTTTGATAACGTGGTTAGCCGTTTCCGTAAAAAGCGCCAAAAGGCGGGAGATGCTTACGCCCAAAACATGGCTGTTCGTCATCAAAAGTATGTTGATTTCAACAGAACTTGGCTTAAATTTTTGCCTCAGCAAAATACTTGGAATGACCTTATCAAGCAGAGTTCTACGGTTGACAGCGTCGTTGTAGGGAGTGATCAACTTTGGCGTCCTTCGAATATTGCTGGTGGCTATTTTACGTTGGAATTTGTTCCGGATAATATCAAAAAAATTGCATACGCGACAAGTTTTGGCGTTTCTGTAATTCCGCCTGTGTTGCGGAAAAAGACGAAGGCTTTCCTGAAGCGAATAGAATTCATTAGCACTCGCGAAGATTCTGGCAAAAAAATCGTGAAGGAGATGATTGACCGCGATATTCCTGTGGTGTGCGATCCGACGATGCTTTTGGATGCAAATCAGTGGATGACGATTCAAGAAGAAAAGCCTTTTGCCGACGGTAAATACATTCTATGTTATTTTATGGGCGAAAATCCTGAACATCGATTTTTTGCAAAGAAACTTAAAGAAAAAACGGGTTGTAAAATTATAGCTCTGTTGCATGGGGCAACGTATGTAGCCTCTGATGAAAACTTTGCCGATGAAACGCCTTACGATGTAGGTCCGAGCGAATTTATTAATCTGATTCGGAATGCGGAATACATTTGTACCGATTCCTTCCATGGCACTGTGTTTTCTATTCTGAATTCCCGCAAATTCTTCTCGTTTAGGCGTTATAGCGATAAGAGCGAATTTTCGACTAATGACCGTTTGCACACCTTGTTAAAGTGGACAGGACTTTCTGACCGTATGTTATACGGTAACGAGAATGTTGATGAGGTTTATGACAAGCAAATTGATTACGATTCCGTTCTTTCAAAAATTGCAGAAAAACGGAAAATGTCAATGGAATATTTTACTACAGCGTTGAATGGGTAATAGATGCCGACTCTAGTTTCAAAAGATTTATGCTGTGGTTGCTCGGCTTGCGCCAATCGCTGTCCGCGTAATGCGATAACGATGACTCCTGATATTACGGGGTTCTTGTTTCCTGTTGTTGACGAAGATAAATGTATTCAATGTGGCTTATGCGAAAAGGTTTGCCCTGTAATTGAAAGTGTTAAGCCCAATGAAACAAGTCCTCATTCCTATATTGCTCAAAATAAAGATGATTCCGTTCGATTTCAATCAACATCGGGCGGAATGTTTACCGCAATTGCTGCTGAAGTTATCCACCAGGGCGGTGTTGTATTCGGCGCAGCATTTGCTGAAAATTATACCGTTCGCCATACCTTTATTGAAGATGTCGAAGATCTGACAAAGTTTAGGGGTTCCAAATACGTCCAAAGCGAAATAGGCAACGCCTATAAAGAAGCAGAAGGCTTCTTAAAACAAAACCGTAAGGTTTGTTTTAGCGGCACTCCTTGTCAAATTCAGGGGCTAAAAAAGAGTTTGAATAAGGATTACGAGAACTTAATCACGGTCGATGTGATGTGCAGGGCTGTTCCCTCACCAAAGGTTTTCCAGAAATATCTTGATTACCAAAGAAAAAAGTTTCCTGAGTTCAATCAGGTCGTTTTCCGTGATAAAACGAAGGGCTATTCTTATTCGAACTTAGCTTTGTTTGCTGACAATAAATGCTTGTATCGTGGTGGCAGTGAATACGATCAATGGCTGCGTTTGTTTTTTAAGGGCTACTGTAACCGTGTGAATTGCCACGAATGTAAATTTCAGAGCGGGGCACGCATAAGCGATTTTACCTTGTGGGACTGCTGGAATACGCAGGATTATTCTCACAAACTAGATGATAACAAAGGAACAACCAACGTTATCGCATGGACGAATAAGGCGCAGAATCTGCTAAATGCAATAAAATCATCCTTGGAATTGGTAGAATATCCGTTTGAAAAAACGCAGAAAGTCTTAAATAGAAAGCCATTGCCCAAGGCGAATTATGACCGAGAACAGTTTTTTCGTGATGTTGAAAACATGGAATCTGCGGCATTCATTCAGAAATATGTTCCGAATACGCCGAAAATTTACGTAAAAAAGATGATTCGAGTTTTTTTGCACATTTCGCATCTTCACAATGCCG
>JAEEQV010000331.1:0-2991 GCA_016285445.1 Bacteroidales bacterium | reverse complement strand
TCGAGGTATAGGCAAAGAAATTTCTGGTTCAGACCGATTGTTCGGGCAAGAACAAAAACTACTATCCGAAACTCAGTTTGAATCAATGGGAATGCACTGCTATTTTCAGGACGGGCGCGGTATTACACCCGACGTTGACGTGGTGGTGGTTTCTACGGCAATTGAAGAAACAAATGTTGAATATCAGAAAGCGTTACAACTGAACATACCTATAATGAAACGTTCGCAATTGTTGGCAGAAATCTCAAATAGCGTACGCACAATAGCCGTGGGCGGAACCTCGGGAAAATCAACAACAACAGCGATGATTTTTCACATTCTGGAACAATGTGGGAAATCGCCATCGCTCATTACAGGTGCCGGTTTGAGTGTTTTGCAGGAAAAGGGATTGCCTGGAAATGCGTGGGTAGGCACAAGCGACTTTCTGGTCATAGAATCCGACGAATCCGATGGTTCCATAGTAAATTACAAACCTGAGATTTCGGTACTGCTCAACATTGACCGTGACCACAAGGAATTCAACGAGTTGGAACAATTGTTTTCAACCTTTCGTGACAATACCAAATCCTATTTTATTGCAAATCAGGACTATCCGTTAACAAAAAAATTATCTCAAACAAATCCTTATAATTTTGGAACTGTCGCAGAAGCAGCAATCAAAGGCACAAACTTCAAGCAAGAAGGATTTTCAATTTCCTTTAAGGTAAATGGCGTCCCTTGTACAATACCTGCCATTGGAAAACACAACATGGAAAACGCGTTAGCCGCCATTGCTGCAACAAATGCTTTAAGTATTACAATAGAAGAAAGTGCCAAAGCGTTGGCAACATTTCGAGGCATATACCGCAGGGCCCAACTGGTGGGAGAAACAGAGAATTGTTGTTACGTGATAGACGATTTTGCTCACAATCCTGCCGAGGTTGCCGCAGTAATAAAAGCGTGCCAACCCATTGGTAACCGTGTTATTGCATGGTTTCAGCCGCACGGATTTGGTCCAATGCGATTTATGCATGCCGAATTGTCGAAAATGGTCGGCGAAGCCCTTCGTGAACAAGACTTGTTCCTTATTTCCGACATATATTATGCCGGTGGCACCGTTGACAGGAACATCTCGTCAACAATTGTGAGCGAAGCAATGCAAGCAAACGGGAAGAATGCTGAATATGTGAAAGATAAGGAGTTTTCGTTGAAACGTATCAAAGAACTCTGTCAACCAAATGATGTTATTATCATTATGGGAGCAAGAGACCCACATTTGGACGAATTTGCAAAAGAAGTTTTACAAGCAATCTCTTAGTCTTTCATTCCTTTCCTTTCTCTCATCATAGACAACTTTAGTGTTCTTTGTTATTCTTGTCTTGTGCTCTGCGAAGTTGGCACTTTCGTGATATTTCACGCAAGTATTCCCTTCTATTCTGTACAATGTAGTTATGTCATGTTTATCAACCATTTTTATATTCCCTTTTTTGTTTTTAAGGAACTTTATTCAATTTCAAAATGGGTGCTTTTCAATGATTATTTAAAAAAATAGAGCTGCGTAGTCATTTTCTGACATTTAAAATTTCCGTGTTTGAGATAGAAGATAACAATGTTGCGATAGGTCGTCAAAAAGAAATGTTAGAATCCCAACAAAAATTCAGCAACAAACACGACGACACAACAAATGCATGCAACAGGAAACAATCCCAGACCGAACCACGAGGCAAGAATGCCGACAACCAGCGCAATGCAGCCGGCAATGGGAGACTGTGTCGCCTCGACAATGGCAGGGAAAGTCATTACTGCCAAAGTGATATATGGCACATAATACAAAAACGATTTTATGAACGTGTTTTGTATCGGTTTGCGAATCAACGTAAGGGGAAGCACACGTATTGTGTAAGTAACAAGCGTGGCAACAAGAATATATATGGCTATCTCTCCTTTCATTTCTGCATTTCGATTTCGTCGTCTTTTATCGGTTTTATTATTGCAAATGCCGCGGCAATGACGACTGTTAAAATAATGATTCTGGTGCCAGCTGATAAATTGCTGATATAAGGTAATTTAGCAAAGGTAAAGCTTGACACAAAACTGAGAATAACTGCAACCAAAATGGTGACACTTTGCTTCGCCGGAGGAACAATGATGGCAAGAAACATTCCGTACAGAGCGACAGAAAAAGCACTCACAATGCGTATTGGCAATGAGTTGCCAGCAATAATTCCAAAGGAAGTACCTAAGGCCCATAGCGGCATGGCAACTGTCAGTGCACCGTATGTGTATCGTGGATTTAACATTCCTTTTTGTGCGATTGAAATGCCGAAGATTTCATCGGTAATACCAAAACCAACGAAAAAACGATGAAAATAAGGTGTTTCTTGTGAAAATTTTTGGCTCAACGAGCAACTCATCAACAAATAGCGGGCATTGATTATCAATGTAGCAATGGCAACCTCAACGTAGGTGGCACCAGAAATTATCGCAGTGAACAGCGCGTATTCTCCCGCCGACGCCATATTCAAAAAACTTGCCACGAATCCCTGTGTAGCGGTCAATCCTGCTTTTTGGGCGACAATGCCCAATGAAAACGCTACGGCAAAATATCCCAACCCGATTGGCGTTCCGTCACGCAACCCGTCAAAATATGCTTTTGTGTTGTCTGAAATCTTCATCGGGGGCAAAAGTATAAATTTTAACGAGAATTGTATCACTAATTTTTTTATAATTGTGCAACAAAATTTTGCTATGAAACACAGTATTTATTTTGAAGAAAAAGAATTGCTTGTAACCGACGAAGAAACTCCGTCGGAAATAAACGTGATCGTATATCGCGAGAAGAATGATATCGTACAGGCAATAAAACATTTGGAGTTTCTATCTAAAGTGATACTTTATGGCGAATGGGAACGCATTTTTGCCGATTTGAAAACCTTGTACAAATATATAGAGGCTGCTGGCGGCTTTATAAAAAATGAGCAAGACGAGTATTTATTCATATTTCGTCGTGGG
>JAEEQV010000330.1:0-2996 GCA_016285445.1 Bacteroidales bacterium | reverse complement strand
CCACTTTTTTTGCTTTGTAAAACCATTGATAATTTAGGTATTCATCTTCATGAATTCTTTCTTTGTGAAATCTAAACGAAAGTATTAAGTTTCGGCTAAACATTTTTATGCAGGCAGCAACAAAGGACGGATTCTGCTTGCTGTAAATCTCCAGTAGAATGTTGTTGTAGCTTATTTCGCCGGGTGTGATTGGAAAAAATTTATTTGCGTACTGAGAATCGTCTGATATATATTTACAAGATGCTACTGCGATGTCTGCGTTATTGCTTTCGATTGAGAAAAGGAGGTCCTGTACATAGCAGTCGTTTATCCAATCATCGCTGTCTATGAAAGATATGTAGTCTCCTTTGCATATGTCAAGGCCTGCGTTTCTAGCATCGGAAAGTCCTCCGTTTTCCTTATGAATCGCCACGAAACGTTTGTCTTTCTCGGCATATTCGTCGCATATCCTAGGACAATCGTCGGGTGAACCGTCATCCACCAAGATAATTTCCAAATTGGTATAGGTCTGATTGACGATACTGTCTATGCATCGCCGCAGATACGGCTCAACCTTGTATATAGGAACGATTATGGAAACAAGAGGGTGGGACATGGTTCGAATTGGGCTAAAGTCTTAAAAGAATTGTTTTTTGATGGCGTGTATATATATCCAAAAGGTGATCTTGTGCTGCAACAATTTCGTTTCAATCTTTTCTAGAAAAGGTAGCTTTTTAGTATTTACATCTTTTATCAATTTTTGAAATTTAGATGACTTGACAATTTCTGTTAGGCTGGATATTCTTGAGTGGAGACTTTGCTTGTTTTGATGATTCATATAGCATTTATCCCAAGAATAATAGAACATAGCGATGGTGACATCTCCTATTAAGTATGGATATGTGTCGTATGCTAAAAAATAAAGCTCTTCAATGTAGTTTAATATAATTGAAAGATAATTTGGCCGAAACTGCTGTGTTGCCGATTCGGTGTTTGTTGTGTATTTGTAAAGTTTTTTGGAACAATATGAAATCCCGTGAGCAATGGAAAACGCCTCATAATTAAAGACTCTGTCTTGACCTATGACGCATCTTTCCTTGTATTTGATTTTGTTTGCTGTAACGAAATCACGCCGAAAAAATTTTGACCAAGGAGCTCCGGTGAAATTTGGGTCACTGGCATATATAGTTTGCTGTAAGCAATAGTCTATTTCTGATGGGGACAGGTAATCTATATTGTGTGACCAAACTGAATGTATTGTATGGTTGTCAGAGGCCCAATCAAAGATGAAAATATCGCTATTGTTGTTGACTATTGTAGAAAAACACTCTTCAAGAGAGGTCCTGGTGTAAAAAGAATCGTCCGCATCAACAAAGGTTATGAATTCCCCTTTGGCTTGATCTATGCCATAATTTCTTGTTGCTGAAACGCCTAAATGCGGACGATTAAAATAGCTGAATCTATTGTCAGTTTCTTTGTAGGTCTTGCAAATAGAAAAAAGTTCCTCATTTTCTCCGTCAAAAACGAGAATAAACTCTGCGTCCTGCATAGTTTGATTATGGAGAGATTCCAAACACTCTTTAAAATAGTTCAAGGGAGTCTTGTATATGGGAACAATAACAGATATGTATGGGGCCTTTTTTGCGGACATATTTAGGAATATAACAATAAATCATGAGTTGATAACTATATTTAGAGCGAAGATGTGATTTTTGGAAGGTTCCCATTGGATTGTAAAATAATGAATCGCTGCCTACACAAATTTTTTGTATATGGTTTGAATTTTTTAGGCTTTTTAGGGGTGGGACTGCTGTTGCTTGTCTTGGTTTATTCCTTACCTATTGCCCGTATAGATTCAAACGTTGCTGCTTCGGCAAAGTATTTTCAGGACGGGCCATATCCTATTATTCATTCGTGGTGCACTAGCCAGTTGGACTTGTATACGGACGGGTTGAAACTTTTGGAGGCTGCTGATAATTCTGAAGGAAATGCGTTTGAAAAGGCGTTGATGGTTAATCATGGGGTGGTTGATGGGTTCACCCCAGATTTATCATTGTTCCATCATTATCAAAATTCAATTGAATTTACGAAAATCGTTGATTATCCAAGATATTGGCACGGTTTTTTGGTATTCTTGAAACCAGCATTCTTTTTTTTGTCGTACAAGAAAATTCTTTTCTTCAATACATTCCTTCAGGTGGCCCTTTCCCTTTTTATTTGTTTTTTGATGGTTAAATGTAACCTCTCGCATTACGTTATCCCATATCTTATAACCTATTTAATGCTAATGCCAGAAGCTTTGGCAAGATGCTTGCAGTTTTCGACGTGCTATTATTTATTCTCGCTATCAATAGTGTTCTTACTTGTTGCTCCGGATCGAATTAGGGATAAACATGCTGCGCTGGTATTCTTTTATATAGGGATGCTGACTTCTTATTTTGATTTCCTTACATATCCATTGGTAACGTTGGGCTTGCCTGCGGCTTTTCTTGTCGTGATGCAAAAACAACAAATGGAAATTTTGCGATTAGTAAAGATCGTGTTTGCATGGTTCGTTGGATATTTAGGGATGTGGGCATCTAAGTGGGTTGTTGCGTCGTGTTTTCTAGAAAAAAATGTAATTGCTGATGCCCTAGATAAAGTGGCTTTAAGAATGTCGGATTCGTCGTCTGTGAGTGTTGTGAATTTTACAATTTCACAAAGCATCGTTGAAAATTATAAGTTTTTTTCTTTCACTCCTGCAACGTTGTTGCTTCTTTTGTTTTTGTTCGTTTTGTTTGTTTTGGTTGCGCGTAAAATAAAAAGTATAGCAAGTATAAATTATAAAAGATTTTTGCCTTATGTGCTGGTGTCAATAATGCCTATTGTATGGTTCTCATTTGTTTTGAACCATTCTTGCGTGCATGTGTTTTTCACAAACAAAATATGTTCGATTTCTGTAATGGCGATTCTTTTTGGTTGTGTCGATTTCTATGATTGTATGAAAAAGGATTTGAAAAATACGAAAAAAACAATTC
>JAEEQV010000329.1:0-2998 GCA_016285445.1 Bacteroidales bacterium | reverse complement strand
ACCAATAAACTAAAATTATTCGGCGATGTGAACGAAGCCGTGAAAGATGCCGATATCATTATCTTTTGCGTTCCTTCAAAATTTGTCGCATCGTTGTGTAACGGCATTACCGAGGATTTGTCGCAAAAACAGTTGGTGACAGCCGTAAAAGGTATGGAGCCGGAAAAAATCATGTTGGTTTCGGAATATTTGCAAGAACGATTCAACGTGCCAGCCGACCAGATGGCTGTGATTTCTGGTCCTTGTCATGCCGAAGAAGTTGCATTGGAACGTGTTTCATACCTCACAATCGGTTCTTCAAATCAGGCGTTGGCAAGCGAAGTTGCTGAAATGATGTCGGTTTCGTTTATTCACACGTGCGTGTCGAAAGATATGGAAGGAATCGAGTATTCGGCAGTGATGAAAAACGTGATGGCGTTGGCTACGGGTATTGCTCACGGACTTGGCTATGGCGACAATTTCACTTCGGTTTTGATAACCAATGCAATCCAAGAGATGAAACGTTTCTTGGACGCGGTGAAACCTATGCAACGCGACATAAATGATTCTGTTTATTTGGGCGACTTGCTCGTAACGGCATATTCACAATTCAGTCGCAACCGTTCTTTTGGAATGATGATAGGCAAGGGATATTCGGTGAAAGCAGCCCAATTGGAAATGAATATGATTGCCGAGGGTTACAACGGCGTGTATTGCATTGTTCATGCCAACGAACGTTACAATGTTGATATGCCGATTACCCAAGCGGTGTATAACATTTTGTACGAACGCCATTCGGCACGACGAGAATTTAAGACCTTGTCGGAAAAATTCAAATAACGGGATTTTACGATTTCTTTTCTCTATTAGCAAATCTAAATTTTCCATTTTTGAAAAACCTTTAGCAAAGAATTTGTGTTTAAAATCACAAATTCTTTTTTTTTGAGCATAAAAAAGAGGTCACCTCACGGCAACCTCTTCTCTCAAAAAATCAAAAATTATGAAACTATATCCAACGTACGTAAGAGAAATCTTGACGATACGGTAAATACTTGTTCGTAGGATACATTCTGATTCCGTAGTTGAAAATACCCGAACGGTTTGGAGTCGTAGTAAACGTATAAACTGCCAAATTACCTTCCATTGCTGAGAATGTGAATGGATGACATTTTACAATATCACGCTCACCTGCCTCGTTTTGTTCTGTCAATACGAATTCGAAGCCGATATCTTCTGGTTGCAAACCTTTCAAATCAACTTTAATAGTACCATTGTATGGTTCATCCAACTTGAATGGCTCGTTTGACTTGTCGATTTCAACTGATTCAACATAGATTTGATCCCAAGCTTCAGAAACTTTTTGTTTCCAAGCCACGATTTCGTCAACGATTTTGTAGTTGTCTTTCTTCAACAATGCAGCACGTTCGCCCAACTTGTTGTAGAAACGTTCCTTGTAATCGTCAATCATACGTTTCGTAGTGAATTCAGGAGCGATTTCAGCAACACATTTCTTGAAGTATTGAATCCATCTGTGAGGAATAGCATCCACATCGCGATCGTAGAACAAAGGAACGATTTCGTTCTCCAACGTAGTGTAAATCATTTCACTATCGAGTTTGTTCTGCAAATCTTGATTTTGATATGTACGTTTTTCTGGTAATGCCCATCCTGCACCTTCGCGGTAACCTTCGCACCACCAACCATCAAGCACGCTGAAGTTCATAGCACCGTTCATCACGGCCTTCATACCCGACGTACCCGATGCTTCCAACGGACGTGTAGGCGTGTTCATCCAAATATCGACGCCTTGTACCAATTGTTTTGCAAGGTTCATGTCGTAGTTTTCCAAGAAAACAATCTTACCCAAGAATTCAGGCAATTTTGAAATACGAACAATCTCCTTGATAATGTCTTGTCCTGGTTTGTCTTGTGGGTGTGCCTTACCAGCGAACACGAACTGTACAGGGTAGTCTGGATTGTTGACGATTTTGCTCAAACGTTCCAAGTTGGTGAACAACAAATAAGCACGTTTGTATGTAGCAAAACGACGAGCGAAACCGATTGTCAACGTGTTTTTGTTCAACATTTGGTTTACGCGTACAATCTTCTTAGGATCCTCGAATTTCTCAGTCCAAGACTTACGAAGTGCCTCTTTCGCATACGTGATAAGTTTTTCACGTTGTGCTTGGCGAATTTCCCAAATTTTTTCATCAGGAACATTGTAAATTCTACTCCAATAAGAACTATTTGACTTGTCGTTCAAGAATTCCTTACCAAATGTTTCCTGATACAATTTTTGCCAAACCTTTGCAGTCCACGTTCCGTAGTGAACACCATTGGTTACATAGCCAATTTGTGATTCAGCCACAGAATAACCCGGCCACAGGTTTTTGAACATTTCCTTGGAAACTTCGCCGTGCAAACGACTTACACCGTTAATGCCGCATGACGTGCAGATAGCGAAATTACTCATTGAGAAGAACTCACCATTGTTGTCAGCATACATTCTTCCAAGGTTCATGAATTCGTTCCAGCTCAAGTTCAATCTTTCTGGGAATTGACCAAGATACGTCATCATCAAATCTTCAGGGAATGAATCGTGACCTGCAGGAACTGGAGTGTGTGTCGTATAAAGCGAAGAAGCACGAACAATCTCCAATGCTTTCGGGAACGAACAATTTTCGTGTTTTATCAATTTACGCAAACGTTCCAAGTTGATAAACGCAGCGTGACCTTCGTTGCAGTGGAACAAATCGCATTTTTCACCAACTGCTTCCAACAAACGAATACCACCGATACCCAACAACATTTCTTGTTTCAAACGGTTTTCGTTGTTACCACCATAAAGTGCGTGAGTACAGCTCTTATCGTCATCGCGGTTTTCTGAAATGTCAGTGTCCATCAAATACAATTTAACACGACCAACTTTCACCAACCAAACTTGTGCGTGCATCAAACGGCCAGGCATTCCCACTTGAATCATCACACGGTTGCCGTTTGCATCCATTACAGGAGAGAT
>JAEEQV010000017.1:0-15947 GCA_016285445.1 Bacteroidales bacterium | reverse complement strand
GCGACGGCTTGTGTTTTACAATAAAGTCGTTAAGCGTATTGACAAAACCAAAGATGGCCGATGTGTTGACACCTTTGGTATTGACACGAGGTGAATTTATAAAAGCGTAGTATGAGCGATACAAAACCGCATGACCATCTATCAGAAACAAATTTTTTTCTTCCATATAAAAATTGCTCGTTACAAAAAAAAGACTATCGCAAATGTACGCAGATAGTCTTTTATATCAAATTATTGAAAGGAATAATGTGTCACATTATTTCTTCTTCTCACGTTTGAACGGATTGTAGAATTCTCTGATTTTTCCGCTCTTTGTCGTTTTGTTTCCGCCCGGAGTGTAGTTTTTGTTTTCGTATTTCTCGCGAGCTTCATCCTGACGTTTTTCTAATTCTTTAGCCTTCTTTCTTGAAGCCTTTCGAGCCTTGGTATTTTGCGCCTTACCTTTTCGCTCGTTACACGATTTTCCTTTTTGCGAATTGTAACGGTACGAATTTTTCTCGTTTTGTTTCATTCGTTTCACCGTCTTTTTGTTCTGAGTACGTTCACGAGTGTCTTGGTAACGCTCTTCGTGTTCCTTCTGCTTTTTTGCCTGCAACTTAGCTTGTTCTTTCTTGCTCAAGTGCGTAGTTTTGTTCACACTTGACTTGAAATTGTCTTGTTGCTTCATTTTCTTGCTTTCTTTTGAAGCTTTTGGAGCACTTACTTTTTCTTTTTTGTGTGTACTTTTACGAGATTGTACCGTTTCATCGTCATCGTACTGTGCAAATGCCGTGGTACTTACGATTAACAACCCTAAGAGAAATGCTAATTTACTTAATTTCATAGTTATAGAATGTCTATTTTTTCGCCCCAAAAGTAGGGAATATATTTATATAAACGGCAAGGTGTTAATAAGTTTTAATATCTTGGTGTAAAGATGATGTGCACATCGTCTCTACTATGACATCACGGATTTTTTTCGGATGCCACACTGTGACATCCCTATTGTATAACCACCGATTTTACGTAGGATATTCCTTTACAACGAATAACCAACAAATAGGTTCCTGCTGGTATTTCGGAAACGGAAATTTGGGTTGCATGTTCGCCAACGCCATTCAAAATTCGTTGACCTGTTACGGAAATCAACTCGTATGAAAATGTTCCGTCAAGCGAAATATGTAACACGTCGGAACAAGGATTGGGATAAATCTCTACAATATCTTGTATTTCGGGAATTGCAACATAAAAATCATTTTCCTTGCCTGGCGTACCGATGCCTAAACTTGGTTTCCAATTATCGGCCTTTGCGTTGTTCGCATCCAAAGCCGTGAGCGACAAAGTTCTTCCCGTTTCAAACGCTCCCTTGGTCCATTCCGTATCAAACATTGAATATGAAACTTCATCAACTTGTATTTCATATTGATTATATAACTTGACGGCATCAACATATCGGTTCAACGACAAATCAAGCTGATAACACGTCACATTGGGATAAACGGAGTGAAATTTTTCAAGATTGTCGGCAAATACCACATAACATTGTGGCGGAATGGTCACTGCGTCATATATCACCGAAATATTACCTCCTTTATCTTGTATCAACCAATCTTTCAGCGAAAGAGCCGTTTCGTTCGGGTTATATAATTCTATCCAGTCGCCCGAGTCAATTTTGTCTGCCGAAGCATAATTTATTTCACTAATGATAGGATTTTCTAATCCATCTTCTTCAAGAGGATTTGCTGGTTTCATTGGCGTGCCGCCGTAGGTGTAAGAACGCCACGTGCCTGTTTCGTCTAATTCGTACGAATATCCGTATCCGTCAGCTTTTTGAGCATACCGTTGCTCGTCGGAATAGGTCATACTTGCAACGGTATAGCCGTTTTGGTCTTGCAACGTAATAGTGGCAAAGTCTTTGGGGAATTTCATGTTGAGATTACCCAAAGCAAAATTCTGTTCCTCGTTTTGATATTGTTTGCGGAACGCATTCGCATCATTTGCAAAAACCAACATTGAACCGGCTTGAATCGAAATTCCTACGGGTATCGTGAACGACTGATTATATCGGTCAATTGTGATGTGCCAGTTTGACAAATCAACTGCCGATTCGCCTTCGTTGAGCAACTCAATCCATTCGGTCTCATCGTCTTGATAAATGTGATAATACACCTCTGTAAACCGCAGTTGTGGCTCGTTGCCGACGTAATTGAACACGGCTGTCAAACTGATGGCTTCGGCTGTCGTCACGCTGATTGTCTGTTCGGTGGAATTTACTGCACCTTCCCAACGGACAAATTCATATCCGGGATTGGGAATTGCCGTTACAAATATCGTGTTGTTTTTGAAATATTTTCCAGACCATGGGAATGTTTTCACATCTATCGTGTTCAGATGAATTTTTCCCGCTCCTTGTTCCGACAGATTCAGCGTCAAAGTGTAACTGCCGTTGGTAGAGAAAAATTCCTCCGTCTGTCGGCGCATGATTGCCTCGCGTCGTTGACCAAAACTTTTCATTTGATCAAACCAACCCTCTTGCCAATTATAGCCCCAACGAGCAATATGCGAAGGCATTTCTTCTTCAATCAGACTATATACAGAGTCTATCTTTTCCCGTATATTTTTAGGCGAAAGTGTCGTATTCAGTCGGTCGGCAGTGGCGTTCATGTAATCGCGACGAAACTCGGGGCTTCGCATCAAACTGCGTAACAAAGCCGTTGCATCGGGAGTATTTGCATAATGGTCGGAATTGGTGGCGGTACACCACTGGAGCATATTTTTATTCACTTTCCCGTCCAAATCCCAAATACCGAAACCAAAATCGCAGTCAAACAAAAGGTATCGCCACGGTGTGTTCTGAGAACGTGAGTGCCAGCAGGCAAAGTTGTTGCTCGGCCAGTCCTCGTTCACGACATAGGTTTCAAGCACATAGTAGTCAATGTAGCTTGGAATGTCGAGAAGAGATTTTGCCCTTTCATAGTTTGGAGCATACGACATATCATTGTCTTCGATGAAATCACGCATTTCCCAATAATCGTCATCCGAGCCGTTTTGCAGTTCCCAACCGTTTTTCACTATGTCAATGTCATCCTTGTCGTAGCCGTAGTTTTCGGCAATGTAATGCTCATTTTGCTTCTCGCGGACATTCTGTATTCCGTAATATTCGCCATTGATATAGACCACTGCTGGCTGATATGCCTGTCGGTCAATATCCATTTCACGGGCAAGCACTGAAATTAAGCCATCGCGCATTTGCGTGTGATTGAAATCGTTTCCACTATTGCGAAGCAGAATCATGTGAAACGACGAAATAGGTTTGTCCTTGTAAAACTGATACTCAATCTTGTCTTTGCCGTATTGGTCGCGAGCATACAATTTCAACGTCTTTTGAGGATGGGCACGACTCCAGTTTCCGCCAATCTTACAGCCCAAATCTTGCGAAACGACACATTCTCCGTCTTCATTAAAGAAATCCAAATGAACAGGACGTTCCCAATCCTGCCAGTAGTTCGCACCATAATACGGCTCTTCCGACGAAGCATTTGGCCCTGTTACATAAATACCTGTTCTGTAACCGAAGAAATCGGCTCGTTTTACGGTAATAGAGGCGATTGGCAACGTGACATACGGCAAGAAAATGTATGACGCAGTCATCGTGGCACTTGGAAGATAGCCGTCGCGGAATGCCTTCACTTTGAGATTGGTATTTGTTGTAACGGGAATCTCTGTTGTTACCATTGTTGACGATTCCGTGGGTTCTGCGCCATTGGTTGTATATCGCAGGATGACTTTCTTGTCGCTTGAATACGCATTGACCGAAATCTCGTCTTCATACACGCCAGCAGGTTTGTCCAATTTTGGCTTCGAAAGCGTTTTTGCCACGTAAGCGGTATCGCTGTTGACTTTGCCCGGGGTTGTCGTCGCAAAATAATATGCAGTTTTATAATCGGTCTTGTTTCTTCCTATGGAAACGTCAACAGGAAGGTTTTTCCACGAGATGCTGTCGATAATTTTGTCTCCTTTCATGAGGAACAGCGTATCGGACGAGGCATCTAACGTCAACGATTTGCCACAAGGTAAGTCGAGATACTTTGATAGCGCATTTACGTTGGAAACCTTTTCGGAATAGCCGATGCTCAAAATAGGAATACCGATGAGGTCCGACGATTCATTACTGCAATTATGAATTTGTATGCACAGCGTGTTTTCGCCTTCTTTTAACGCCGAAAAACAGTCGGAACAATTGTACGAGGGCGGTATTTCATTATTTCTCATAACGCCTTCGGTGTAGGTGGTGGCAAACGCATCGAAATTGGTGCTGTTCATATTTGAACGGGCAATTTCCTTCCCGTTGATGTATGCAATGAAACCATCGTCGCAGTCCATGTGAAGAATCATCTGCGTCACATATTCAAGATGTGCGACGGTGAATTTCTTCCGAATGAAGATAGAGCGAGCATCGGCAACGGTGGTAGTGATATCGGATTCTCCGTAGCCAATAGGAGTTTTGCCCATGTTCCACTGAGAATCGTCGAACGACGATGATGTCCAGTCGGGAATGTTTTCTGTTGGAATGATATAAGAGAACACGTCACCATAATTCACCACCGACGACCATTGTGTCACGTTGGTATTGCCTTTTGACGCTTCGATAAGGAAGTATCCGTTAGCCGATAATTTCCCAGTTCCCAAAGGAACCAATACGTCAGGATTTTTTGCTGTTGTCAAACGATATTCCGACAAGTCAATCGTTTTCGACGACACATTTCGCAATTCAATCCAGTCGGGAGTCTTGCCGCTACTGTTGGTATATGAGAGTGCGTTTTTTGCAACTATCTCATTGAGTATCAACTCCTGAGCATAGGCAAAAAATGTCCCAAAAAGAAAAGAGACACAAAGCAAAAGCGTTTTTTTCATACTATTTTAATTAATCGTGTATTGACAATCCGTCGTGAGAAAGGCGGATGATGGTTCCTTTCTCCGTACCAATATAGATTTTATCGGCAATATATCCCATATACGTAATTTTATTGCCTTCATCGTAATGGACTTTTCGCCAGTTGTTGCCGGAATCGTTTGAAATAAACAAATCTTTTGATTCGCCCGAAGCAACCACGTCGCCGTACTTATTTGCCTGAATATGAAGCAGTTTCTTTCCTTCGTTATACACTTTTACCCATTCTCCGCTTCCCACCTCCGAACGGAAAACTTTTCCCGAATAGGTACATGCGAAAAGAAATTTGTTGTCAACCACGGTGATTCCCGTGAAATTTTCACCGCCAACATTTTCCAAATCCATTTTCTGACCATTTTCGGTAACATGAAAAATGTTGCCATAGCCAGCCAAATATACGTCGTTGTCATACACCAACATATCGTTCAGCCCACATTGCGTTTGTTTGCTTAAAAACACAGTATCGTTGTTTTTATACACATAGAAATTGCCTGTAAACAAGTCATCGGTGCCGTACATATAGGTAAGTTGCCCGTCTTTTGCATAAAGTCCTTTCAGGTTCGTAAGGTCTGCCGGCCAATTTTGTCGCCAATTCGTAAAATAGTATTTTCCATTGTCGAACACGTTGTCTGCCGTAATCGGGCTTGTACGCAAGCACATGTCGTCGCCTCCTACCCAAACCTTGCCCTCATTGTAGCACAAAGCGTTGTAAACGAGTTGACTGCTTCCACACTTTCTTAACGAACTGAGTCCAGTGTTGCTTGTTTTACAGATGTGTAATTCCGTTTTGTTGTCATTGCCTAAACCAAGCACCAGCAGCGTGTCAGTGTTTTCAATCGGTTCAATGTCGCGAATAGCAAGTTTGTCAATAGTGCCAACAGGCTCGAACATCAGTTCGTTATCGTCAATACACGAAGTGAGACCTGCAACAATCAAAAACAATATGAAAATCTTTCTCATAACGTTATTTTTTATTCGTTTAATGAATTATCGTCCTCTTTTTTCTCATCAGTACCTGTGGTGTCAAGAAAAATGTACACAGCAACCGCTGCCACGTGAAAAAGCAATGTTGTGATTGTCCACAAAAGTTTTTCATTTGTCTTGCGTTTGTCTTTTTCAGCCACCCAAATCTGATGCAGAAGCCAAATATCCAAAACAACGCACAATGAAATAATTAGAACACGTACCATAATTTTAGATTCTATACATCGCAAATGTAAGATTTTTTTTCAAAAACAAAAAGGCGATGTTCCCATCGCCTCTTTGTGAAATTTTATATGTTTCAAAAAACTAAACTAATGTTCTGATTAATTGTTCCTTATCTCCTGGTAATAAATCCATTACAGGAACTTCTGGCATTGTGTAGGCTCCTGGATTTTGTTTAAACGTTGCGCGAGCCACGCCGACCAAGATTTGTGCAGTCAAAGCAGGATTGTTAATCGTCATTTCAAATTTGAAACGTTGATTTTGCGTTTTTCCAGAAACACCTTTACGTTCCAACAATACGCCGTGTCCCATATCGCGACAGTTGTCAACGCTGTCAACAGGAATTACGTGAAGCTCGTCGTGTGCAAAATAATCGTCGGCTTTCAATTCATCGTACACTTGTTCTTTTGTGTAACCGTCTTCCAACTCTACATA
Source organism: Bacteroidales bacterium (assembly GCA_016285445.1). Classification (GTDB taxonomy): domain Bacteria; phylum Bacteroidota; class Bacteroidia; order Bacteroidales; family UBA1715; genus UBA1715. The sequence continues at coordinate 9,376 of JAEEQV010000017.1, read as the reverse complement.
AACCAAACGGCTATGAATACCTGCACCTTGTGGCATTGTCATCGACAAGGCGTTTTTCACACCTTTCTTAGAACGTGCCACAACCGAGTGTCCCATACTCATTCCTGGACCAAAATTTGTCCATGTCAAACCTTTGGGAGCGGCTGCCTGCAACAAAGTACGAATAACTGAATCGCTTCCTGGATCCCATCCTGCCGAAATGATTGCAACAGTATTGTTTGCCTTGGCAACAGCACCAAGCGATTCATGCAAGTTCCAAATGTCACCGTGAATGTCGAAACTGTCAACCGTGTTGATTCCCATTGCAAGATATTTCTTTGCATTCTCCTCAACGCTACGAGTCGGGGTTGCCAAAATAGCAACATCAACTTTACCCAATTCCTTTATGTCGGTTACAACTTTATATGGCGTCAGTTCCAATGGTTTTTCACCTGAAACGGAACGACGAACAACTCCCGCAATCTCAAAATCGGGAGCAACTTCTAATGCTTCTAATACGTACTTTCCTATGTTTCCGTATCCAACAATTGCTACTCTTTTCATATACATAATTTTTATATCAACAAAATTAGAAAGTTCTGCAATACATTATATCGCAAATTTCAATTTTTTAGAACAAATACGTTGGATAACACGTTTTATCTCAAATACTTTTCACGGAGAAAATCGGTACAATCCTTAAATGTCTCAAACGTATGTTCTTCTGGGATAAGACCAGGGATAATCTTCAGTTTTCTCATCAACTTCATTGGCTGAGGCTGAATAATTGTCATAAGAACCTGTTTTCCGCTTGCATTCAAGTCTTTTATGGCTGTTTCCATAGCATACAAACCCGATTGGTCCATAAACGTAACTCGTTTCATACGAATGATGACAGTCTCCACATCTTCGGGAACTGTGTGCATCACTTCGTTGAATCTTGTTATTGAGCCAAAGAAAATAGGGCCGTCAAGACGTTGAATATAGACTTTGTGGCGAACTTCCTCTGGGAAACTCTCCTCATCAGACCATGGAGAATTTGGGTTGAACGAGGTTGGCAATTCTTCCGACGTGTATGCTTGTTCCACAAAATCGCTCGTACGTTTCATAAACAAGAAACAAGCGATTACCATTCCTATTCCTACTGCCGTAAGCAAATCCACAAATACCGTTGTAAGCAGCACAACCACAAGCACGAACGAATCTGATTTCGGAATGCGGAGAAGGTCTTTTGACCCTTTGAAATCGATGATTCCTGCGCCAACGGTGATAAGGATTCCTGCAAGAACTGAAAGAGGAACGAATTTCACGATTGAACCAAGTCCCAATAAAATTGCCAACAAGAACAACGAGTGAACCATACCCGAAATCTGGCTACGACCACCACTCTTCACATTGACAACGGTACGCATGGTAGCGCCTGCACCACCAATACCACAGAACATTGCCGCAATCATGTTTCCAACACCTTGACCAATCAATTCCTGATTGCTGTTGTGTTTTGTCTTTGTAATATTGTCGGCTACGACTGAGGTCAAAAGCGTGTCGATAGAGCCAAGACCTGCCAATGTCAAGCCTGGAATTACCGACGATTTCAATACCATTCCCCAATCTACGACAGACAAGTCAATGCCATCTTTCAAAAAGAAAGGTAACGGAAATCCTGCCGGAATTTCACCAATGGTAAGTGTTGACGGGAAATCGTTTATGAATAATGATACTATCGTCATTACAATCAATGCAACCAACGTCGCTGGAATTTTCTTTGTTACAAGTGGGAACAAATATATGATAGCAATTGCTCCAAGTCCGAGCAACAATGCCGAAAGCGAAATTCCGTCGGCAACACGTTCGGGGAATTCGGTAATCATGTCAACCACCAATACTGGCGATTTAAGACCGATCAACGGATAAATCTGTTGTAAAATAATAATGATGCCGATACCGCTCATGAAACCCGAAAGCACAGGATACGGAATATAGCGAATATATTTTCCGATTTTTAAGATACCGAACAGTATTTGGAACAATCCGCAGAAAATACCCGCAAACGACATTGAAAGCAAAATTGTGCCAATGGCTTGGTCAAAAGGAATCCCACTTGCTTGTTGCGACACCCAAATACCCGAAATCAACGACGCCGTGATAACCGTCATTGGTCCCGTAGGACCGCTAATTTGCGAGTGTGTTCCGCCAAAAAGCGAAGCAAAGAAACCGAGCATCGTGGCTCCCACAAGACCGGCAAGAGCACCCACTGCACTTGCGTTAGGATCGTTTACACCACCAAATGCCTGAATACCAAATGCTAACGCCAACGGCAAGGCTACGATACCAGCCGTGATTCCACCAAAAATATCTCCTTTAAGATTGTTTGTAGATATAAAACCCATTTTAATTGATAATTGAATGTTGAAAACTTATAATCGCCTTCGGAGTGCATGCAAGTGAGTCACGTGCTCCAAAAAAGCGTGCAAACATACATTAAAATCTGTTGTGCGATACTTTTTTTTGAAAAAAAATAAATAACACTAAAAAGATTCTCAATAAAAATAGCTTTCTAACACTGCAATTTCTTCAATTGGTGCTACATCGACTTTTATTTGGACAATATAAAACCTTACAACAATGATTCAACAACCGTCTCAAAATCTTTCAAAAACAACATGTTTGGTCCGTCGCTTTTTGCTACTTCGGGATTAGGATGTATTTCGAAGAAATAACCGCTTGCACCAAACGCTTTTGCCGCCAAAGCCATGGCTGGAACAAACTGACGGTCACCGCCCGTTTTTCCGCCTGCCGCACCTGGTCGTTGCACTGAGTGCGTACAGTCCATGATAACCGTTGGCGTAAATTGTTTCATATCGGCAATGTTGCGGAAGTCAACCGCAAGGTTGTTGTAGCCATACATATTGCCCCGTTCGGTCAGCCACACGTTATCGTTGCCCGAATTGCGGACTTTCTCCACAGGATATTTCATGTCGAAACCCGACAGAAACTGAGCTTTTGTTATGTTGACACTTTTCCCCGTCTTTGCCGCAGCCACAAGCAAATCGGTCTGCCGACAAAGAAAAGCGGGAATTTGCAGAACGTCGGCTACTTCGCCAACTGGCTGTGCCTGAAACGATTCGTGAATGTCGGTTACTATTTTTAACCCATATTTTGCCTTGATGTCGGCCAACATTTGCAGACCTTTCTCAAGCCCCGGCCCACGGAACGACGACAGCGACGTGCGGTTTGCCTTGTCGAACGACGATTTGAAAATTATGTCGATACCGAATTTCTTGTTCAAGCGAACAAGTTCGGTAGCCACTTCTTCCAAAATGTCCATTGTCTCAATCACGCATGGACCAGCGATAAATATAGGTTTTGCACTCATACTCAAAATTTTATTGCCCAAAGATAGAAATTTATTTGTAGGGATGTATTGAATGCGTACCCGAAATTCCAATAACTATGAACGATTGGTGCATGATTCTTAATGATTTTTTGAATTTGGCACAAAGACCGATTTTGGAAAATGCAGGTAGCATTACAGCATTGGAAGCCAAAATAAAAGCAGAAAACGAATTTGAGGTTTTCCGCAAAATACAAGACCAGCAATACGTTCCTGATTTGATAAGGAAATTAAACGTTTGAAAGGGAAATAAAAAACTTCCTTGCTACGGAGCCCTACAGAATTATCGTACTAAAACGCTTACACTATTTCTGATTTAACAAAACTGAGAAATGGAGGAATTGTCATTATATTGTCAAAAGAAGAGAAGTCTTTGATGTTGTTTGTTACTATTGCATCGCATTTGACTTTCTTGCTCAGTATATAATGGATATTGTCTTCAACATCATTTCCGTTGGCGGATTTTGCTGATAAAATGTCATTCCCAGACACTTCAATAACTGAGATTTTTCTCAGAAATTTATCAAAATAATGGTAAACTTCATCTTTTGTGAACTTCTTTCTTGTTTTTCTGCTTGATTGCAATGTAGCCGCCGTTTGAGCAAGTGCAAGCGATGAGGTAAACAACACTTCCTTCCGCCGTTTTGAAAAAATATAGTTAAGGGCATCAACGTCGTTTTTCTGGCAGGTACAATAGTTTACCAATACATTGGTGTCAATGTATAAACGAATTGTTTTTTTATTTCTCATTGAGCACAAACGTTGAATTTCTTTCTTTCTGTTGCAGTTAAAGTATCAAGATTACGAGCTACATAATTGTGTTTTACTGCTGTGAGAAATTCAGCATAAGTCATTCCTGATTTTTTCAGAATCAGTTTAAATAGTTCATCTTTGCGTTGCTTTTCTGTCTTTTCCATAATTCTTCATTATTGTCTTAAAAACGTGCAAATATACAATATTATACGGCGGTTGTCAATAGCAATCCATAAAAAAACTGTCTTTCGCCAGCCCGCGAAATCATAACATTTTCATTTGCAAGAATTGTTCTGACAATTACACACGATTCCTTGCCTAACTAAACCCCGAGAAAACTTCACGATTTTTGCGGAATTCCGTATAATCGTATGCTATTCCACAGGACACAATATCTTCCAATCTTTCTATCACGGTTTCCCATGACATCCATTCCACAAAACCTAATGCGTCAGGCTTTTTTGTGTCTGGTGTCAAATAAATGAGATAATTGCCCATTGCTGGATTAAATAACTTTTTATGTTCAGTTAGTTGTTTTGTATGTATGGCATTTGGTACAATTTTACTTTCAATGTAAATATGATAATTACATTCACATGAAAGCTCACCATTTGGAATAGAATCTCCTTGATTTGAATGACATGTAAAAGAGCTGCTGTAACTCTGTCCTAAGGTTTCTTATATTCACCAAAAATAGTGGTTTGTAAAATTGATTTAATTTCTTTTTTCATCATTTCTTGTTTTAAAACTTTACACTCATATTATTATTCACAACATCTCTAACAAGACGAACTGACACGCCATAGACCTTGCCGCCTATCTGCAACTCTACCGTGTCTGTAGAGAGACGCAAGTCAAATGCATCTCCAATATCGTATGCCGAACTCGACCAGTAGTAGCCGCGGGAACCACCAAACCACACCTCTGGCCTGTCTTTGCCCTCGACGCGCCTGCCAGCAGCAGGAAGAAATACCGCACCGTTCTCCTCCATTGCATCCCATTCGGAAGATGAATATTGATTTTGTAAAAAATCCCCATTCGCTCCACTTACAAATGTAACACCGCTTGGCTGTGTCCATTCATCGGGAAGCAAAATAAGACCTTTCACATCGTTCACTGTTGCGATACCATTTTTACTCCACGCATTGGGACGATAGTTTAACAAAAAATCCCATTCTTCGTATGTGAGCGTACGCCACACGTCCGCTTGATTACCCCCGTTGATAATAGCATTATATACACCCCAATCATAGTTAGTTTCTGCTATGTCGCTTGAACCATCTATAAGATCATATCCAACCTCGTATGAATAGGGAATTTTACCTTTGTAACCGCTAGTTCCCCAATCAAATAAATCAATCCATCCACTATATGTCGAGGAAAAATTGACATTATCCGAACCAATCATATCAAATTGATTTTCTGCAAAACGCCATATACCTGTACTGGCTTGATATTGTAGATTGCCTTTTGAAAAATAGATTTTTTTATTATAAGAGACCGAGAATTCCCCATCCATTGTCCCCTCAATTGCATTTGCATCTTGAGTGGTAATCATAAATTCATCTCCATATACTGTTCCCACAATACTATGTATAGCATATGCACGAACGTAATATGTCGTATTTTCGGAAAGCGGAAGCGATGAAAGTTCATACGATCCAGCCCAACCACCAAGACAATCACTATTACAGAATATTTCTTTATTGTCACCTTCGGTTGGATTTGGCGTAGTCGCCCAACAGAGACCAACTTCGGTTACTAAATTCCATGCTTGAATTTCTTCACACACTGATATAAACACGGTCTGTCTATAATCATTATATGATGTAGACACCCCAAGACCTAATTCATATTCGTTCCCGTATGCTATTCCAACGCTATTTATAGCATACGCACGAATATAGCACTTTGTACCGCCAGATAGTAAAAGTTGTGAGAGCGAAACTTCGAACCATCCACTTCCATTTCCGCACATCACTTTATTGTCCTCAATCGTAGGTTTTGATATGGTTGCCCAACAGAAACCACGTTCTGTCACCTCAGCTCCGTTATCATTATCTACACATCCTTTAAATCCTAACAATTCCCCGTAGGAGACATTGGCAAGCCAATTAGTGGTGAAAACAGTAGGCTTCCCTGCTGTTGTAAATTTGATTACTTTCCCATACGATATGCCATAACTATTTATAGCAAACGCACGAACGTAACACGTTGTCTCTTCTGAAAGCGAGGAGAGCAGAACAGAAAAAATGCCTATCCCTGCACCATCTGAGATTTTATTATCTGCTATAGTTGGATTCATTGAGGTTGCCCAACAGATGCCCCTTTCGATTACTTCTGAACCATTCTCGTCCGTAACCTCTCCTTCAACAGTTGCAGTTGTGCCACTGATGTTAGTAACATTGTTTGTAGTAACTGTTGGTGTAACTTTTGTAAACGAAAATGAGATATGCTTATTTCCTGTAATTACAGCAGTCTTTACATCGGTTTGAGTGAAGTAATATCCTGTAAATTCAAATTCGTCTCCTTCGTCAAATGTAATTATATCGTCGTTTGATTTTAATACCACTTCTGATTTATTTGTTGGAATTTCGGAAATACCCAGCGGAGAATTTGACACCAACGATATTTTTATCGACGCTGTTTGTTTGTCAGCCGAAGCAACCAATACGTAAACACCCGCTGGAGCCCCGATTTGAAAAGAGGTCTGTCCAGCATTCACTCTGTTTGTATAACGAGTTACTAGACTTCCATTCGTGGAATACAATGAAAAATTCAATTTCGACGTTTTTACCATATTTACAACAACGACATTATTTGCCATCTGTTGCAAAAACGTTGAATTACTAACATTTGTAATTGTTGTTTCCTGCCGTGCGTTTTTCTGAGAAATGATTACGTTATCGGGTTTATACAACATTTTTATCTTGCCAGAATTTAAGTTTTTCACTTGAATACTATCTGTTTCCACGCTTTCGCCTGATGTACTTGCAGAAAACGTACATTTGTAGTTGGTCTGTGAGAACAAATTTGTTATTCCAACCAACAATGCAACCATAATTAAATAGACTTTTTTCATTAGATACAATTTTTATAATAAAACTACAAATCACGAACAAGACGGACAGAATAGCGTAATCTCTTGTCAATATAAGAAGATGTAGAAGTATTAACATACCCATCTCCAAAAGTCAACCCGAGCGATCCGCCAGATTCAAGAACCGATCCTGACCAATACACACCGCGGCATGTAACTCTTTCTATATTGCCACTCGCTCCTTGATAACCTGCAGCAGGGAGAAACACAGCACCGTTCGCTTCCATTTTTATCCACTCTTCTATGGAATAGTCATTCATCGTCTTGTAATCAGCGTCCTTTTCATTTGTCACTCCACTATTGAATGTCATATCATTTGGCATGTTCCAATCGTCTGGGAGCAAAATCAGCCCATTCACATTGTTTACACATGCAACTCCATATTTACTTGATGCATACGGTCTTTGAGATATAAGATACTTCCACTCATAAATTGTTAGTGTGCGCCACTGATTAACTTTGTTGCCACCATTTGATATTTTGTTATAAACGCCCCAATCATATTTTGTTCCTGAAATATTATCTGTGTTTTTAGGCGTCCCATAACCGCTACTTGCCCAACGGAATAAATCTATCATCCCCGTTGAATAACAATCACTATAACACCAATTATCACTTCCTATGATTGTTCCACCATGATATCCATATTCATCTGGTTCTTGCGTCCCCACATAATCCCATTGGTGTTCTGCGAAACTCCATATGTTTGAGATTTGAGAGAATTGAAGATTACCTTGACTAAAATATATTTGCTTGTCTGGAGATACAGAGAATGCCGCCTTAATAGCTCCGTTTTCTATGGTTATATTCCCTTGCTGGTTTTCTTCCCCATTTTCACCTCCGTTATTTGTATCGCCTAACTGCACAACAACAACGATTTTTGCATCGGTCTTGGTGCAAATTTTTACATACGATTCGCGTGTTGTGTTTTGATAGTTTTCTGTTACGAAAATTGTCACAGCATCGGTACCATTCCCATTGAGGGGAGAAATCAATAACCAATCTACAGGCGTTTGAGCACTCCATGTTTCAGTAGTTGTAATTGAAACAATTTTGGATTCAGCTTTATTTGAGAATGTTAATTCTGTCTTCGAAACCTCCAAGACCGTTTTTGTGTCACTTTCGTGTTTTGTTACTTCTGGCTCCTTAGTACATGCCGTGAATATTGTAATAACAATACACAATAGCATCATATTTCTAAAATATTTCATAATCAATTCCCTAAATCCGTGTCGGGCGCAACGTTTATTGTTTTGCTCCATGGATTCCCTCACAGAAAAATGATTACTGCTAAAAATAAAAAAGCGTGGAATCGTACCCGTTACCCGTTCCACAAGTGAGGCTCTCGCATTGCCCATCTAATCAGAACGAGCAACGCAGAACCCACGCCGATATGCAAATGGTACTGGCGTACCATATACTACATACCCTATGGGCATCCACCGTTGCTTTGATTTTGATTAGATTGGCAGAAATTCCTAAGAATTTTGCAATCAAGAATTTGCGAGATTCCGAATCGTCAAAACAAAGCGTCAGATAAACGCCTTCTTATATGTCCAAGCCCACCCAACCGCATAAAAATGCTTCGGCGTGAACTTTGGTACAAATATATGTTTTTTATGGTAAAAAATTGAGCATGATTTGAAAAATATACTTTCTAAAATTAGTCTTTTCGTGAAGAAATCATTCCAATTCTTCTAAGCTATTCTTCACCTCTCAATTTATTTCTATCGATACTTTTTTCAAAAAATCTGAAAACCAACATAAATTTTTTTCTCGTGAAATTTTTCTTTTTGGGGAATGTAATTTGTAGCATTATGTGGACCAAAAAATTTTTCTCTCTCGAGAGAAAATTTTTTCTCTCCCCATTTTTAAAATTTTTCCTCTCTATCAAAATTTTTTTTTCTCTTTATCGCTCAAAAAAACGTACCGATACTTTTTTCAGAAAGTATGAAAACCAACAATTATTTTTTTCTAAGTCTTGACTTGTGTTATTTTCTGACTTTGCGTCCTATATTTTCCCAAGAATATCCCCTGCTATAATTTCATTCATTCTCATAATCGCAAACCATTGTTTGCCCAAATATTTAAGCGAGGCACCAACGTGATATACGTCGTCGTCCAAAATCAGGAATCGGTCGTGAGATTTT
>JAEEQV010000328.1:0-3030 GCA_016285445.1 Bacteroidales bacterium | reverse complement strand
TTGGACTTGTCAAATTATGTTATGATTGAGCCAGCCGATGCTTCAATCCAAAAAATTGAATGGTCTTCAAATTCAGCTTCGGCTACTGTTGCTAATGGTAAGGTTACTGCTTCCGAAGTAAATTCAGATACAGATGTTACTATCACGGTTGCCGTTACCACCAAAGATGGAACAACAAAAGATGCGACGGTAACAGTAACAATTATAAATGGTTGCAGTTTGGCCGCTCCTACGGTTGCAGTTTCTGCACAATCGGTCTGCCCGGGAAGCAATGAGGATGTTACGTTTACGGCAACAGGCGATGCTTCTGCTGATTGGCTCTGGGAAGACGCCTCAGGCATTGGGGTTTCAATGACGAGTTCGTTGACAACGTCAATAGTAGGTTCATATTTCGTATCTCAAAGTTTGGGCGATTGCGAAAGTGCCAAGACGAAAGTTACTTTGTCGGAAAAGACGAAACCTGCGGCTCCAAGTGTAAGCGATGTCGCTGTGTGCGAGGGAACGGCGGGAACATTCACATCGTCGGTAAATACAATTTGGTATTCAAGTGCGAATGAGGAATTGACAACTGGAAAGACCTATTCGCCAACGACGGCAGGTACGTATTACGTTCGTCAGCAAGCCGATGGTTGCTTGAGCGATGCCACTACAGTTACGTATACCATCAATCCGAAGCCTGAATTCACTACGTCTGACCAAACAGTCGTATTGGGGGCTACCGTCCCGAACCTAACAGTTACCACTGCTTCTACAAATACGGTTACATGGTATTATAATAATGTAGAAGTTGGAACAGGAAGTTCATTTGCAACGAATCAAACTGCAGTTGGAACGTATACATATTATATAAGTGTCAAAACTCCAGAGGGTTGTTCTTCAGAAAAATCTGCGATTACTTTACAGATTTCTGATTGTGATTTGACAGCTCCAATGGTTGCAAACGACAATCAATCTGTTTGTGAAGGCGATGCAAATCCAGGTTTTACGGCTTCGGCTACGAATTCTGTTGTATGGTATTCCGATGCTACGTTGAAGAATCAAATCGGAACATCAGCTACGTTTACGCCAAGTGAAACAACTGCCGATACATATTATTATTATGTTACGCAAAAAGGAACGTGCGAATCTCCGGCAAAACGAGTAACATTCGTTATCAATTCATTGCCGAAGGTTTCGATTTCAAACATTGCAAGTCTTAAAACAACGGATTCTCCTGTGACAATATCTGTTTCTCCTACTGGCGGCGAATTGTCGGGAACGGGAGTTTCGGGAATGAAGTTTAATCCTGCTATCGGAGCGGGAACGCATACCATTACGTACACGTATCAAGATGTGAACGGTTGTGTGGCTACGGCAAGCACTTCAGTTGTGGTAACAAAAGGAATTACGGTTGACAGAACACAGTTGGGTGATACGATTACTCGTGCAACAAGTATTTCAAACTTGTATGCCGTAGATGACTCATATCCTGCTTCGGCAAAGAATACTTTGTCACAGGCAATAGTTATGGCTCAAGGATATTATAATAATTACGAAAGTTACACGCAGGCACAAATTGACCAGCAAGTTACACTTTTGAGCAATGCTATTCGATCATTCTTGAATAGTAAGATTGAAAAGGTTGATTTGTCAATTCTTGAAGTAAAGATTTCAGAGGCGATATTCGCTATTCAAACTAACGAATATAGAAAAGGATCTTTGGTTGGTAACATTCCGGAAGCAAGCTTTACCATGTTGGAAAATGCTGTAACAACGGCAAATGCTATGCTTGCTAATCCTCCTGCTACACAAGCTGAAGTAGTTAATGCGACAAATTCGTTACAATATGCGATTACAGCTTTCTTGGGCTCTGAGATACCAAACAAGGTTTCAGATATTTCTTTCACGACAAACAAGATTTATTTGGTTGTAGGAGAAGAATATACGCCTGAGGTTGTCTTTGCTCCGGCAGGTGCTTCGTCTGATTTGAGTTGGGAAACGTCAAATAACGATGTTGCTTGGGTTTATGGTTTGTCAGGAAAGATTGTTGCGAAAGCACCAGGAAGTGTGTCGGTAACGGCAACTGCAGCCAATAACACTGCTGCTCAGGCTCGTTTGGTAGTTGTGGTAACTGAGGCACCAAAACTTGTTTCTGCGACGGTTAATCGTACAGGTACGGAAATTTACCTTGATTTCTCTGAAGAAATGGCACAAATTCCGGCGGAGATTTATACGGAATTGTATGTATATGGCATCTCATATCCAATGTATAATGTGAAAGAAATCACATTGTGGGATTTCGATCCAAAACGCGTCATTCTTTCTCTGAATCCTCCGATAGACGATCCCAAAGGAATTTCAGTGATGTATAATGGTAATTCTTTAGTTTCAAAATTTGGTGGCAAAGTGGAGACATTCCAATATTATTTTGGATCAACGCCTGTTACCGAAGTTGAAGAGTCTGCTATAAAAGCATATCCGACAGAAACAAAATCTTCAATTTTTGTCGCTGGTTTGCAAGAAGGAAATCAGGTTGACGTGATTTCTGCAACGGGCAAACGTGTCGCTTCGTTTGTCGCGACGACCGATGTTGAAGAAATTTCAACAGCAGGTCTCACTGCTGGCATCTACTATATAATGGTATATGATGGCAATATTTTACGGGCGAAACAGGCTTTTGTAAAGAAATAGTTGAAAAGTAATTTGCATTGAAGGGCTATCCAATCGGGTAGCCCTTTATTTTTGTAAAAAATGTGATTATGAAACGATTTCTTGTATCTGCTCTTGCAGTTGTTGTTACTATTGGATTGTCGGCGCAAACGAAAAATGCCGATGAAGTTAAAACGACCTTTTCTCCACGTAATTTACAGGCAAATCATACGGAATTTTGTCTGCAATCGGTGTTGAATCAATATAATATTGACGAAAATCAGAAGGGAAATATTTCCCAGATTACCGTAGCGCGTGCAAAGGCGTTGGTTGTGTGTGCGTTCAACGAAAATAACCAACCTGTGAACATTATCAAGGACGGCAACGAACTATGCAAGTTCA
>JAEEQV010000327.1:0-3035 GCA_016285445.1 Bacteroidales bacterium | reverse complement strand
TGCTGCCACCGCCGACAGGTAAGGTGACGGAGAATTTCACAGGAAAAGAGCATGATGACGAAATTGCGCTAGACTACTTCGGTGCTCGCTATCTTGACCCGATGCTAGGAATGTGGATTTCTGTTGATCCCGCAAGGCAATTCTCAAGCCCGTATCTGTATGCCGGGAATGGGTATAATCCGGTGAATGTCGTTGATCCAGATGGGAATGTTTTGGGTGCAGAAAATCAGGAAATGGTAGGCTTGATAAATGAAAAATCATACCATCAATTTCGTTATGAAAACGGACTCGTCCAAGAATGTTTGGTTTGTCGAGACAATCCAAGTGGCAGTTTAAATTATAGTCTACGTATTAGTTCCGCCATTCGGTCAGAAAATTTCGGAGAAATTATTAACGATGGATTAAGTCCTAGAGAACGTTTTTATGCTAACCTTAATGGAGGTGCGGTTACATCTATAGAAAGAGGTCATCCTACAGCAATAATCACTAACGGGAATGCTCAAGATGCACTACATGAATTAAGTTCACATGTAATTCCTGCCATGCTTGAAGATCGTCCGGGGAATGGTTCAGCTGTAAATGAAGAACTTATGAACACTCCTGGTTATCATTATCTAAGTCCGCTTGATATTCCAGATCATCCTATTGATCAAATACATTATGATACTGTTGAATAAGTGTATGAATAACGTTGCTTTTAGATGCATTACAATTTTTTTTGTTCAAATGATTTTGAACATTACAGCATGTGTAGATAAACATGAAGAAAAAGCAAATGTTGATATCGCTGGCCCATATTGTCGAATAGAAAATCTTCAATCTTATTATAACGGGTTATTTTTTACACTAAAAATATCTTTAGATTATGATTGCTATGATATGGACGAGTATGCATCGAACATAAGATTATTTCGTCCTTATTGGATAGAAACTTCTGGGGATACTTTGATTTTGAAAAAACATCCATTGCGCGGTCCCATATTATCAGATTCTTGCAGACGTGATGGAAATTGCCCGAATCAAACGATAATGAGCTTGGCCAGGGTAAAACGATCTAACTTAAGAATGAGTAATTATAACTGGTTTATAGAATGGCAGACAGAGGATAATCTATTAGACACAACTTTCTTCCCTTCTTGGACCCCCAAAACACCTTTTACTAGTTTTTCATCAAAATGCTTGAAATTAGAAATTCCCTGCTTTAAACAAAATGCCTCACTAAAAAATCTGTATGATGATTCATCACCGGATTTGCCGAGAACAACATGTACATATTGTAAATGATTTATTGAAATTCTGAAAATACAGGCATAAAATCAAAAAAAACGTTGATCGTTTCAATGGCCGATTTCAGTATAATCTTGAGAACAATTGGATTGCTGATTTCACAAGGAACTGAAAATTTTGTATGATTGGAGAGGTATATTCGGCGAAATGGTCGAGTTGACACCTCCGCCCACAGGCAAAGTTACAGAAAATTTCACAGGTAAGGAACACGATGACGAAATCTCGCTGGACTACTTCGGTGCTCGTTATCTCGACCCAATGCTCGGAATGTGGATTAGCGTGGATCCCAAGAGGCAATTCTCAAGTCCGTATTTGTATGCAGGAAATGGAATGAATCCAGTGAATGCTATAGATGAAAATGGCGATGAAATGTATCAATTCATTATATACGCTCATGATTTAGATGCAAGTTTGATGCGTAATATGGTGCGTTTGGCATATGGTTTTGTTGAAAAACATCCAAATGCTGATTATAGAGTTGTGGTTCCTCACAATAATGTAGAACTAATGAAAATTGTAAACGAAGGTCAACACTCAATAATACTGACACATGGCTTTACGGATTTTGAGAATATACCTATAATAAATTTATTTGGAGCTAACGCAGACGATTCGCGTCCGGGCTTGGATATGACATATGAAAATTTAAATGCAGGGCTTATGTCCGGCAGTTCTGCTACGATATTTTCATGTTTTTCTAGTTGGTCTGAAGATTTATCAAATGTTAAACCTTTTAGAGGAGGAGAACAATCTTCAGTAGAATTTCCTTATCTTAATGACTATAGTGAGGTGTTTGGAATTTCTGGTGCAAAAGATGCTGTCAATTTTTTAGATAAACAATACGAGCGAGATAATGGATACACATATGAATCATACTAAATTATTCATTTTCATTCTTTTATCTCTAGTTTGCTCATACGCCAATGTTGTTGAGGATATTCATGCTTTTAAACGATGCCACTACACTCGGCAAAACATAAGAAAATTTTATTATAAGAATGATAAAGCGTGGATTCAGATTGCTGATTCTTTGTTTTCTTATAAGGTCCCCTTGAATTGTTCAAATATAACATTTGAATCTGTTGAAAATGATAATTTGCATAACCGTTTGTGTCGGCAACCTTATGGAAAAATGGCATGTTATTTAGTGGCTATTGATGTCTTGTCGGAATCTAGATTTCTCCTTTTAAGTTATCCAGCAGGAAAAAATCATAGCGGTTTTTATTTAAAGGACTCTAATGGGAAGGACAAACAACTTAAGGGTAGCATGTTGTGGGGTATTGGACGTAAATGTATGGTTATGAGAGAAAATGTTGTCGTTATCTTTTATAGAAATAAGAAAAAAAAATATGAATTGATCACTTATAAAATTATTGGTTCAACAATAAAAGAAGCCAAAAGAGAAAGATATCCCTATGAAATGACAGAAAATTCTTGGGGGCATCCGAAAGATTATTTTTTTCCATGTAATGGGAAAATATGTATTTTCAACAATAAAACAAATACAATAAATTTGTATAAAAATGAATTTTTAAAATACTAATTATAGAGTTATTTCTGTATGCCAATCGAATTTATACAAACGCAGCAACCTACGGGCAGCTCAAGCGATACTTTGTTCGGTAACGTATGTTTTCTTTCGTAAAATCCGTTGAACTCACGAGAGTCCAATAAGAAGATCCATTGAGGAATAATGTAACTCTAGACCTCTAGTTGGACCAGTTTCCCGTTTTCTTGCTCGGCCTTGA
>JAEEQV010000326.1:0-3046 GCA_016285445.1 Bacteroidales bacterium | reverse complement strand
GTTGTAGAAAAACATTTCGTCGTGTTATCAGTAACTTTCAATTCTACAGGATACGTAACCGTTTCTTCTAACGAATTAGGAGGTGTTACCTTTATAGAACTTCCCGTCGTTTCCTGCAATGGCATGGTAGAACTCCATTCATATGTAACGTTGTTTGAAGATGTATTGGCTTGTAACGTTATCTCATCTTCGGCACAAACGAACAAATTTTTCGTGGCAATTTCAGCCAACGGATTGTCGTTAACAACAACTTGTGTCGTAACTTCGTCAGAAACACATCCGTTATTTGCAGTAACTTGTAATGTAATATTCTTTACGCCAGGTGTTGTGATGTTCAACATTGGTGTCGCATCAGTTGAGGTAATATCTCCTGACCATTTATAACTGAATGTTGCATCGTCAATACCATTTACAACTGGATTTGCAGAAAGCATTACACCTTGATTGGTAACGCACTGGTCGGCAACAGGATTAATGGTAACAGTCGGTCGTGGTTCTATTCTCACAGAAATCACGTCAGAAGTATCCTTACATCCATTCGCGTCGGTTAGTACGTATTGGAACATGTGGACACCAGATATATACGATGTGAATTGTGGATTCGGAATTGAGGTGCTTGACAGCGAGCCTGTGCTTGACGAAGCCGAAATCCATTCGTGTGTTTTGCTAATAGTATTTGCTGTTTTTACTGAACCCGTCAATTGAACTGGGTCACCGAAACATGACATTGTTTTTCCTGCAACGGCATCAACAATTGGCTTTTGATTTACCACAACGGTGGTGCTCTTGGAATCGCTACAATTGTTCTTATCTACAACGGCAAATGTCAGATAATATGTACCCACATTGTCTAACGTGTTTATTTCGGCATTTTGAATGTTTGTTGCTGTTTTCATCACGTCGGTGTTTCCTGTCCATTCATACGTATAGGCAGGTGTTCCGCCAGTAACTGTCGGTTTCAATGTCAAAGCGTCACCTTGACAAACGGTTGCATCGTCCAACGAAATCGATGGATTTTCATAGACCGTTTGTGTTGCTGTAGCCGTTCTCACATCACCTTCTGTCTTGTCGGTGACGGTAACGCTTACTTCAACCGTTGACAGAATGTTTGATATAGTGATGACAGAATCGTTTACAGCGGTATATGCCGTTGATGGAGACAAATTCCAAGCATACGTGAATGGTCCTGTACCACCAGTTCTGTCGGCTTCAATAGTAACATCGTTGCCAGCACAAATGGGAGTTAAATGTAATTCAACTTTTACCGGAGCATATACATCAACCAAAACCTTTGCCGATGTAGAACAGCCCGTTACCGTATTTACCACATCCAAAGTGTAATATGTCGGTTCGTTCAAGGCAACGGTCTTAGGCGTTAACGTATTGGTACTTTGTAACTTTGTGCCATCCGTCCACGTGTATGAGTAATCCGATGATGTAGGAGAAATCGTAGCCTTCAAGTCGGCTTGTTCGCCTTTTTTCAATTTACCACTCAAGTTCTCAAGAATAACAGTAACCTTAGGATTAACTGTTGCCGTAACTTTTTGCGTATTGGTACAACCTTCATTCGTGATAGTGTATGAAAGTTCATACGAACCTGCTCCTACCGACGGATCGAATGAACCAGCCGTAATGCCAGTACCAGAATAGACACCTCCCGACGGCGTAGCATCTAATGCGACCACTCCTCCGTCTTCACAAACCTTAAAATCTTTGAAAACAATGTCGTCAACAGGAGTTACGTTTACCGTCAACGTAGCGTACGATTCACATTTCTGGTTATAAAATACCTTCGCATAAAATTTTGTTCCATCTGTCACATATTGTGTCGATGGAGAAGTCACCAATTTGGTGTATTGATAATCAGAATACCATTGTACCGTAGCACCAAGGTCTGTCGTGATTTTATTTACTTCTGCCGTCAAATCAACCTTTCCTCTGTCGCCACCCAAGGCAGGAATTTCACACACGGTGGTCTCGCCATCGGTAACTTCGGGGATGGCAAACACTTGCAATTTCAATTCGCCTGGAATATCGGCGCATTCATCTTTTACAAAGACATAATAGGTGGTATTACCAGCAGGAACGTCAACAAATTGAGGATTTTCAATCGGGTATTGAGCCATTTGGTCTTTGTACCATAATCTGTCGGCTACCAAAGCACCACCTACGGTATAATTATATTGGGTAAGGTCGAATTCTTTCAACTCGTTACCTTCGGTAGCACACATATCTTCCAACTGAATGGTACGTTTTTCAATACCAGGATTTCGAACCGACAAATACACCATAGTAGTATCGGAACGAGTTAGATCGAAGTTGTTACGAACAATCGCGAACAACGAATCACCGTCGGTTATGGTATAATGTTTTGCATCCTGTGTTTTTATCGTTTCGTGATAATCAACAGTATAATATTTAATGTTATCAATATAATAACCTGGATATTTACAACCCCAGTTAGCATCATCATAATATCCACGAATTCTTACCGTCTTGATGCAACCTACATTTTCCGCGAAATCAGAGAAATCGGCTTCTGCATGAACCCATTTCACGACATCGTCGTCGTCTTCCTCGTCATCATCATCACTGCTTGAACCAGCTTTTATAGCAGGGAACGATGCGACAACAGGAACGGATATCTTTAATCCACTATCGTCTATCAGTTCAACGTAAATATAGTGTTCCGACGCACAGTTTCCACAATATTGCTCCGTTTCCGTTCCGTCGTAACTAACGTCGAATGAGAATTTTCCACCTTTGGTCAAAGTCAGCAAGTCTTCCGACACATCAATATCCATAGCAACAGAGAATCTGTCTTCTTGGTTTTGGCCCGTGTAACCCGTCTTTTTCAAATAACCAACGGAAGAAGAAGAGTTTACTTCGTCTTGATATGGGTTTGAAACCGTAGAGAAAGAACCGTTTGCCGTTGTGTACTTTGACGAAGGCAACAAAGTATCTTCATAATTTGCCCATGTGTGTGGAGCAGCAGCGACAAATCTGTCGAAGTGGTCAACATAGTAACCAGTTATCAAACCTTTTT
>JAEEQV010000325.1:0-3063 GCA_016285445.1 Bacteroidales bacterium | reverse complement strand
CGGAACAGCGTTTCCGCCATATTCCAGAATTATCATAGGAACAGAAAGTGCCGAAAACGACTCACGCAACAACGAAGACGAAATCAAGGTAAAGAACGTTCCCGCACTGCCTCGCAGAGGAACATTGTCAACCGTCACCCCTTGCTTGCTTTCCAACGAGACGCCATAAAGTTCGGCATTACCTTGCAACTGCAACGAACACGAGGAAACAAAATTGTCCAACTGCCACGAAAGTTCCGTCATATCAAAACGAGCCTCGTCAACCACCTTTTCCAGGACCTTGTCTCCCACTTTGAGCGTCGCCTTGAAATTGGACTGATTGTTACCGATAAACAAGCGCACTTTCGAGAACAATTTTGTCCCATCAAACACTTGTTTCCAGTCACGTGTCGTGTATTTCAGGTTCACCGTACCCGACAACTGAGCCATTTGCGCCAACACGCCATAACGATTGTGCGACAGTTTTTGTCGCATAGTACCAGAAGCCACATATCTTGGCAAACTATCTGATACATATTGACTTACGGCAGTAGATTGAATAAGTGGCACAATCGGCAGCAAACCGGCACCCTTTCCACCAAATTTTTCTTGCAAAACCTGTCTGAAATAGCCAGAAATTCGGTCCATTTCAATTTGAGAATCACCGTAATGGAGAATATGCCGACAACCGTTGTCCTGATTTTCGAGTATCTCAAAAACGCGGAACAAACATTCAGGATTATCATCGGGGAAATACATACGAGCGACACTCGTGGAATCAAACTGACGATAGAAATTCAGCGTATCAAGAAAACAAAGCGAATCGGAATTTGCCAAGACCTCGTCGTTTTTGCCTATGTTCGCCACAAAATCCTGTTCTATCACCGACAAGGAATCTTCCAGATTGACCGTCTCCGTCTTTTGCGAAAACACGTCTTCCAACTTAGGGAAACGCAACGTGAGATTAAGACCATCTTCGGGAAAGACAATACAAACCAAACTCAGTAAGCCAAAAACACCCACAAAAAAGAGTATGATTTGATAATTCTTCATTCAATCAAAATTTGTGCAAAGGTACAAATAGAAATTGAGGTAAGGCATTATTTTCCGATAAAAAACGTAGAGATGCAATTAATAGCATCATTATTATTCAGATTACCAATAGCTGATGGTTCTTGTTTCAATGTGGTATATCGTATCTCCTTGAAATAATTCACCGCCAAAGTCGCCCAATTTAGTTTTTTCCTTTACAAATATGCAAATTGTAAAGACAATGCACATCGCCTCAACGGGTTAAAACCTCAACAAAATGTCACCATTTTGCTGTTACACTATTATAATATCTCATTACAAAAAAACTTATCAACAACTTTCCGTTGTTTTTTTAATAAGTTTAGAAACGCAGACGTGCAATCCTTTTAAAATAAAAGTATATTTGCCCGCATAAAAAACGTTTTTTAAGAATGAGTGAAAAATTTAAGGAATATTCCGAGTTGAATCTTTCACAAATCAACAAAGATATTCTACAACAATGGATTAAGAATGATACGTTCAACAAGAGCGTATCTACCCGTGAGGGACATAAATCATTTGTATTTTTTGAAGGTCCTCCTTCTGCTAACGGATTGCCTGGAATTCACCACGTAATGGCTCGTACCATCAAGGATTCCGTATGCCGTTATAAGACAATGCAAGGATTCCAAGTTCACCGCAAGGCTGGTTGGGACACCCACGGACTGCCTGTGGAACTTGGCGTGGAAAAAGAATTAGGCATCACAAAAGAAGACATCGGCACAAAAATCAGCGTTGAGGACTACAACAACGCCTGCCGTAGCAATGTGATGAAATATACCAGCCAATGGGAAAACCTTACCCAACGTATTGGCTACTGGGTTGACATGAAAGACCCGTACATTACCTACGACAACAAATACATTGAAACGTTGTGGTATTTGTTGAAGGAATTGTACAAAAAAGGATTGTTGTACAAGGGTTACACTATCCAACCATATTCCCCCGCTGCAGGTACCGGTCTAAGTTCCCACGAACTGAACCAGCCTGGTTGCTACCGCGACGTGAAGGACACGACGTGCGTGGGACAATTCAAGGTGATTCGCAACGAAGTGAGCGAATGGCTCTACAAAGACGTTGACACCGATTTGTTCTTCCTTGCTTGGACGACAACTCCGTGGACATTGTCGTCAAACACGGCATTGTGCGTCGGCGAGAAAATCACCTACCTCAAAGTGCGCACATTCAACCCGTACACTGGTATTCCGTGTACGGTCGTGCTGGCAAAGGAACGTCTGTCGGCGTATTTCAACGAGAAAGGCAAAGATGCCGATTTCAACGCTTACAACGTGGGCGACAAAATCGTTCCGTTTACCATTCTTGACGAATTTACGGGCAAACAATTACTCGGCATTCAATACGAACAACTGCTTCCGTGGGTGAAAATCCGTGGAAACGCGTTCAAGGTGATTTCGGGCGACTACGTAACGACAGAAGACGGTACGGGTATCGTACACATTGCCCCCACATTCGGTGCCGATGACGCATTTGTGGCTAAAAAACAAAACATTGCAGGCTGTCTGGTAATCGACAAAAATGGTAACGAATCGCCACTTGTTGACAAGCAAGGACGTATGTTCCTGATTGAAAACATGGATGCCGACTACGTGAAAAACTACGTCAACGTCGATATTTACAAAGAATATTCTGGTCGCTACGTTAAAAATGCGTTCGACGACACGCTTGGCGAAGACGCTCCTACATTGGACATTGACCTGTGCGTTGAATTGAAAAAAGACAACAAGACGTTCAAGGTTGAAAAACACGTACACAACTATCCACACTGCTGGCGTACCGACAAACCTATCATCTACTACCCTCTTGATTCGTGGTTTATTAAAACGCCACAACTGAAGGAACGTATGATGGAATTGAACAACACCATCAACTGGAAACCTGCATCAACGGGTTCGGGACGTTTCGGCAAATGGTTGGAAAACCTGAACGACTGGAACTTATCTCGTTCTCGCTACTGGGGAACGCCGCTTCCAATCTGGATGACGGAAGACAAAT
>JAEEQV010000324.1:0-3071 GCA_016285445.1 Bacteroidales bacterium | reverse complement strand
TTACTAAATCCATACGAAATATGTGGTTATGATATAGGAAACGAGTTGCGTAAAATTCAGCAAGAATTACACACGTATTTTTATATTCCTGTTCCTGCTGAATATCCAGTGATTGTATCTGAATCTACAAAAGGTGCTGAACGACGAGGATATTATTGTACCAATTGGTGGTTTGACGTGTTTGTTAAAGACAAACCATGTATGTTAGACGTATCTGCACCGAACCAGTCTGAGTTCGTGTATTTTCCTCTATATGTATATAGAGATAATGGAGGAAAACAAATATTGACATTAAATAATATGAATGATCTTGATTCAGTTGCTCAAAAACTAACAAGTCGAGGAATACAATGGTGCTATGTAGCACGGCAAGATGACAAGTTTCTACGAATTTCAAAAGATTTGATAGATATAAAACCAATAAATTATGGGAGAAATAAATAACATAAATGTCACAAGAGTTCTCTTGGCAAGAGATTATGCGTCAACTAAAATGATAAAAATTCCAATAATTGGAATAATGTACCCTTCCCCAAAAATCGGACAATGTTGAATTATGAAAAAATCATTATGAAAATTTCATAATGGAAAGTGCATAATGTTCTATGAGAAGAATTAAATGAGATTTCACCACTGCTCGAAAAGGTTAAGATGACGCAACCCAGTCGGGGTGGTACAGACAAAATAACTTGTTGAATAAAAAGTCGTTATGCTTCTAATACTTTAGATACTACAAAATAGATAGTGTTTTTTATGAATTTTTTCTTTGTCATTTCTCACCGAATACAAAAAGTAAAAGAAATCTTTCTATCTTTGAACTCCAAACAATTTTGATTATGAAACTTTTCCGTTACATATTGCCTATAGTTTTTCTGTTTCTTTCTTTTTTGGTAGTAGGACAGACAATTACGACGTATTATCCCAAAGTTGATAGACAAAGTCGTGAATACATACATATTATGAAAGTTGTTGTGGAGCCAAACCAGGTCTATGTGGTATTCAGATACAACGTGTTGGGAAACGACAAAGTCGGAATGGGTTCGCAAACCAGTTTGCGTTGCGGTTCGTTTATAAGTACCATACAGCATTTTGGCATACTTTCCGACAGCATTCAACGTGAGTTGCCGTTTGATAAATGGATTTCCCTTAATGCTCCAGAAAATGTACAATATGCAAGTAAACCGTTTATTTATGTAGATGAGAATGGTGAAAAATGGAACGCACGTTCGTATGATTTTTTTATGGTGTTTCCTGGAAAATTACCAGAATATGCACGTAAGATTTCTATATATGAAAATGCGGAGTCGTTTTATGGAAGCGATGGTTCCAATCCTTTTAATTGGGAAGGAATTCACATAAACAATTTGCATCCAGAAGAAGAATGGTGACGAAGAAATAACCTATAAAAAAATAAATGGAACGATGAAACGAATTTGCTTTTTCTTCCTATTGGTACTTGCGAATTTCTATTCTTTCGCTCAAGTTGACTCTTTCCGTCCAGTCTATGACGAAGAAAAACAGGATTTTTATAATAGAATAAGCCGTTACAAAGAATTATCCGATGCTATGATATATTTCACATCAGATATTTATTCCAAAATGACGAAAGAGAATAAGAATGGAAAGTTTCATTATTCTTCCCGAAAAATAGAGAGAGTGGATGGAAATATTCAGATTATTCCCCCAAAAATAGAACTTGAATTTGACGGCACCCAATATGTATATGACATTTTGTATGATGTTTTTGTCGGAATATGTGATGGTAGTGGGCTGAAAGGCAGCAAGTTGTATTTGTCTGAGTTGGCATATCAGCCATCAAGTGCGACTTACGGATTGTATATAATTCCAAAGCGACGTAGAGTTGCAAAAAAAATGGATTTCTGTGGTGGTGATTGGCCCATTCGTGTGTATTTTGAAATTAATGGAAATTCTGTGCATCTTAAACGTATTAGAATTGACTCTATAGATAATGTGTTTTATCTTAATATTCTTGACAGTATGTATCTGTTTAATGTAACGAATTGCTCGTATTAGTTTGAAACACAAGAGATAAGAACTAAATGAAAATAAAACACTCCATATAAAAAAAATAGATAGTGTTTTTTATAAATTTTTTCTTTGTCATTTCTCACCGAATACAAAAACTAAAACAAAATCTTCTTATTTTTGAACTCCAAACAATTTTGATTTTGAAACTTTTCCGTTACATAGTGCCAGTTTTCTTTTTCTTCCTCTCGCTGATGGCTACGGCACAGAATGAATATGCCCGTTATTATGATGCGAGTTGGAAACCGACTACAAAGGACAGTGCGATTTATATGCGGAAAATCACCTATGGCAGGAACGGAAAACCCAAGGGACTTGTCCGCGATTATTATTATGACAACATAAATGATTCAATCGTAGCTCTCCAGTGGGAAGGCCACATTGTTTCCGAAGACTTGGAAACAGGCAGGGACGTTCTCGACGGAAAATGTGTGTGGTACGATAAAAACGGTAAAATTGTAAAATCTGAATTTTATAAGGATGGTCAAAAAACGATACCAAGGATACCAAGAAAACTTATAACTCTCGGTCATCCAGATTCACGATTGATTGTGATTTCCGAGACGAAGAATATAGACCATATAATGGTATCGATTGACGACCTGAAACCTTTGGCAGGAAAAGAAAATAGCTCTGTTTTTAGATGTGCTTTTCTTTCTCTGCTTACCGCAGATGGTTTATTAGAGCACATGCCATTTCCCATCAAAATAATACAAGGTGCTGACACAATGTGTCTTTGGGGTATCCCAAGTATTTTTCTCAATTATCATTTGAAGAATCTTGAATTCAGAAAGGGTGACTGGTTTGTAAAGACAAGGCCGTGGTTTCAGCAACAGGTTGTGAAAGGGAAAAGTATTCCTATAAAAAGATCCTTTCGTGCAAGGCAGAGAATTAATCATTGCCTTTTTATACATAGATATTTTTGTATCAAAGAATGGAAATGTTTCAAAGAAAAAGGCAAATATAGTTATATCCCATA
This sequence comes from Bacteroidales bacterium, assembly GCA_016285445.1. GTDB lineage: Bacteria > Bacteroidota > Bacteroidia > Bacteroidales > UBA1715 > UBA1715. Next base: position 46 of record JAEEQV010000324.1, on the reverse strand, counting down.
TAAAGAACTTGATTTTTTTGAAATAGATTTTGCGAATACGGACGAT
>JAEEQV010000016.1:0-16184 GCA_016285445.1 Bacteroidales bacterium | reverse complement strand
CGACGGAGAATACGCTTATTTTGTTATAAGGCATCGATGTTAAATCTTGTTTTTTCCCTGTCAATCCTTGCACGTTCACTGAAATAAATCGTTTATCTGTGAAAATCACGTAATCTCTAATGGATTGATAAACACTAATAACATTTTCTCCATCAAGGAGTAATTTTTGGGCGTTTTCACCAATCGAATCATTTGATACTTTATGTAACTTAACAAATGATCCATTTTTAAAATCAATCATAGTAATAAAATTTAAATTAGTTTTTGACAAAATAAAATCAAAGTTATTCCACTATAAATCTACCAGTAAAGCCTTGAACTTCATAGAAATACATTCCTCGTTTATAGTTTGCCACGTTGAGTCGAAGATTATCTTGCATAGCGTTTACGATTCTGCGTTCCACCACGCGACCGCTTGCATCGGTTATGACCATTTCTGCATCTTCCACGCCCGAAACATTATACGAAAGGTTTACAAACGTTTTTGCTGGATTTGGAAACGCCGAAAGCGTTGGATTTGAAATTGTTGCAGATTTTAACTGATTCGGATTAACCGTTGTGGGAACGGAATAGATTTCAAATGTTGCCTTGTAATTCCTATCAACTCTTTTTATTATTATATATGATTGATTATTAATTAAATAAAGACTATTATACCACCACATATGATATGCATTTCCAAAATCTTTAATAATATTTCCTTTTGAATCAAATAGCACAAATTTTTCCGAATAATCACCACCACTTTCAGAAACATACGTAATCATACATTCTAACTCATCATCATTATTAAAAATATGTTGCGAAATTTTACACCATTCATCTTTATCTTGAGATTCAAGCTTATACCCATCAAATGAAGGCACTTTAATAGTTTTCGTAATAATACTTGAAAAATCACCAGAATAAATTTTCAGATTAATAGAATTTGTCTCTTCATCAAACTCTTGTTGCATAAATCCATCAATTCCAGATAAATTATAAATTTGCATATCGCCTCCATAATCATATTCACTATATACTGTCCCAGCAAAAGAAACATCATTACTTTGTTGGCTACTGAATGTAGAAACCAACTCAATTTGAGCAAACACAGCACTTGACGAAATCAACAACATAATCGTCGCTAAAAATTTTGAAACTGTTTTCATTTTTGTATCCCTGATTCGTGTCGGGCGCAACCTCTAATTAATATAAAATGTTAAAAATAAAAAAGCGGACTCATTCATCCGCTCTTGAGGTCTACCACAACCCTAATCCCATAATGAACAAGCCCGCAAAAATGCGAAACTCGCTATTTGGGATAGGATTCCTATTTTGAATTTGTGGTAGTTTCAAGAGTCGGAATAGCAAATTGCTATAAAAAGTTTTGTATAAATATCGTTTGGGAATTATGTCATAGGCAAAAAAATTTTAAAGTTTTGTTACAAAATTTGTTTTGGTAAAAGTATAAATTTTTTCAAATAAACAATGCCATATAGTGGGGTAAAGTAAGGGTAAAATCGCATGAAAAAACGTAAAAAATCAGATTCTACTTAAAGTACTGTATATCAATAGCTTCCAAACAAAAATGCCACGAATTTGACGATGTTTTGAAAAATTTTATTCCGTTTCAAAAAACTCGCTCATTATCATGTCCGAAACCATAATACCTTTTCGGGTGAGCGAAACAAACGGATCGTTTTCTTGTAACAAGTTCTGTTTTAGGAATTTAGATTTGCATGTTAAAAAATCTTGTGCATATTTTGGAGGAAATTTTTGAGCGATAACGGATTCGTTCACGCCTTGTTTTGTTCGCAAACCCGTCATTATCAACTCGTTGTATTTGTCTCTGATGGTAAGAATCTCTGTTTCGCAAGGAATAACGCCGTCGCGGAGTGCTGCAATATATTTTGCGTTGTGGGCAATATTCCAAAATCTTTTTTCTCCGTTGAACGAATGAGCCGAAGGGCCCACGCCCAAGTACGGTTTTCCCGTCCAATATGAAGTATTGTGCTTGGAATACATTCCGTTTTTGGCAAAATTTGAAATTTCATATTGCTCAAAATCATTTGCTTTCGCCCAGTCAATCAAATAATTGAATTGTTCCAAAACAGATTCTTCGGAAGGCAAAATAAATTTGCCCGTCCTAACAAACTTATGAAGTGCCGTATGTTCCTCAACCATAAGGGAATATGCCGACAAATGCTGCACGTTGAGTTTTGCCACTTCGTCAAGATTTTTTTTCCAACGTTCCATCGTCATATTGGGCAATCCATAAATCAAGTCAACCGTAATATTTTGAAAACCAGTGGCTTGAGCAGTCCTCACCGCACTTTGAGCCGTTGTTGCCGAATGACGACGGTTCAGTAGTTGCAAATCATCGTCAAAAAAGGACTGAATACCAATGCTTAGACGATTCACGCCCTGTTTGAGTAAACTCTCACAATATGAGGTAGTTAGGTCGTCGGGGTTACATTCAAAAGAAAATTCTGCGTCGGGTTGAATCTGAAAGGTCTCGTAAATAGTGGAAACAATCTGCCCGATTTCTTCATCGGTGAGTAACGAAGGCGTCCCACCACCAAAATAAATGGTCTCAATAGGCGTAGAAAAAAAATCTTTTCGCAACAGCAATTCCTTGCAAACAGCGTCAACAAAGTCTCTTCGCGTTTTCAAGTTCAAACTGAAATGAAAATCGCAATAGTAGCAAAGTTTTGCACAATACGGAATATGAATGTATAAACCTGACAAATACAACTGAAATTTAACAAAACTATAAAATTTCAATACCTTTGCAAAAAATCAAGCAATGTTTGACGTTCAGTCCATACGAAAAGATTTTCCGATTTTAACTCAAAAGGTTAATAATCACGACTTAATTTACTTTGACAATGCCGCCACGACGCAAAAGCCGCAGGTGGTGATTGACGCCATTGTTGATGCCTATACCAAAACGAACAGCAACATTCACCGTGGGATCCACACTTTGAGCCAGATTTCTACCACGCTGTACGAGCAGGCACGACAAATGGTTCAGACGTTTATCAACGCACCGCACGATTACGAGATTATTTTCACGAAAGGAGTGACGGAATCGTTAAACCTTGTGGCACAGACATTTGGCGAGGCTTTTCTGCACGAAGGCGACGAAGTGATTGTGTCGGCTATGGAACATCATTCCAACTTGGTACCTTGGCAAATGATATGTGAAAGGAAAGGTGCCATATTGAAATTTATTCCGTTTAATCACGATGGCGTTTTGGATGTGGAAACATACAAAAACCTGTTTTCGGAAAAGACGAAATTCGTGTCGGTTGTTCACGTGTCGAACACGTTGGGCACGGTCAATCCTATAAAAGAATTGATTGACATTGCACATTCGCACAATGTTCCCATAATGATTGACGGAGCCCAGTCAGTACAGCATTTCCCTATTGACGTGCAAGCACTTGATTGCGACTTTTTTGCCTTCTCGGGACATAAAATCTATGCTCCTACGGGAACGGGCGTGCTTTGGGGAAAGGAGAAATGGCTGGAGAAACTTCCTCCGTACCAAGGTGGTGGCGATATGATAAAAACGGTGACGTTGGAGAAAACGATTTATAACACGTTGCCTTTCAAGTTCGAGGCGGGAACGACAAATTACGTCGGTGCCCACGCATTGGGTGTCGCCTTGAAATATCTTATGAATATTGGCCTTGAGAATATTCAGCAATACGAAAAGGAACTGATGCAACATGCCACGGAAAAACTGTCGGCTATTCCGCAGGTTAGCATTATCGGAAACGCTCCGCACAAGGCGGGAGCCATTTCGTTTGAGGTTGCCGGCGCTCACTGTTCCGACATAGGAATGATACTGGATAAGCAAGGCATTGCAATTCGCACGGGAACTCATTGCACAGAACCGATTATGCAATTTTATGGCGTTCCCGGCACAGCACGACTTTCGTTCGCAATGTACAACACGAAAGAAGAAATTGATTATTTTGCAAAAGTTTTATCTACAATAGCATTAATGTTTGAGTGATGAAGAAAATTATTCCCATTTTTTTGATTATCGCAGTTTTTTCAAGTTGTAAGAAAGAATACAATTACTACAATACGTATGTAACCAATGTTGATAGTATTTACACAAGTTATTACTATCAGACTGTACTGAACAATCAGCAGGAAGTTACCGACGATATTCGTCCTGATTACTTAAAGGCGGGCGACACTGTTGGCGTGTTTGCCTTGTCGAATGCAGTGACAAAAAGTGATTTGGCAAATGGCATTGCAAAACTGAAAAGTTGGGGATTGGTCGTAGTCGAGGCCGATAATCTTTATAACAAAGACGGCCGTTATGCTGGCACAATGTCCGAGAGAATTGAAGGATTCCAGAAATTGATTGACAATCCTAACGTCAAGGCACTCATAGCCGCACGTGGCGGATATGGTGTTGCGCAAGTGCTCTCGTACATTGATTTTTCTCCGATGAAATCGCATCCAAAATGGATTGTGGGTTATAGCGACGTGACGGGCATGCACATTGCGTTGAACAACATGGGGTATGAAACCATTCACGGTCCAATGGTAAAAACCTTTGGCAATGCCGAAAGCGATGAAAGTCTTCGTAAGGCGTTGTTCGGCGAACTCACCAGTCACAGCATAAAAACAAACGACAACTGCGTTCAAGGCAAGGCCGAAGGTCGTCTGGTAGGCGGAAATCTTTCGCTCATGTACAGTATGGGGGGAACTTTGTTTGACCTAAATGCGAAAAACGCCATTCTGCTCATAGAAGACACAGGCGAAGCCAATTATGCCATCGACAGAATGTTGGCAAATTTGAAACTGAGTGGCAAATTAGACGGCTTAAAAGGCGTGATTGTCGGCGATTTCAGCACAACACAAGGGAATGACCGCCCAATCAACGAAATAATCTCCAATTATTTCGGAGACTTGAATATTCCAATAATCTATGGAATGAGCATGGGACACGAGGACAAAAATCTTGCAACGTACTTAGGTCGCAACGTAGAAGTTGAAGTAACGGCTCAGAATGCGACGATAACGTATTTGGATTAGATTCGTTATCGACCTATTCATTTACGACTTCCCGTATCTTTTGCCAAATTTTTACCATTGCCAACGTGTCGAGTTTGCAGTATTCAAGCAAAGCCTTGCGGGTCACTTCCTGTTCTTCGGGCGTCATATCCTTGATTTTCGGGAAAATCGTCATTGCATCACCTCCGTTTTGCACTCGCTCGTCCAAATTATGGTAATTCAAACTTGGATCGTCAGGAAACAAGGCGGGCAGCACACTTTTTATTGAAAAAGAGCCACCCATTTCCTTCACATAGTAATTGCCCTGCTGAAATGGCACCAACAAATCAACGATATGATCCCTTATATTTAACAAATGATCTGACAAATCGGGGAACAAATCAGCGAGTTCCCTTATTCTCGTACACTCGAAGGTTTTATTATATGCCATTGTGCAAACATTCTTGGGAATGTCGCGACACAATTGTTCGGCAATATCGCGAAGCGGATTTTTTCCCGATTCGGCAAGAAATTCCTTGTGCTTCAGTTCCCCGCCTTCGGTTTCAATATAATGAAGCGAATATTGAAATGGTATTTGCTGATATGGTCGTGTGCCGATTATGTCGGGAACCGCTTGTTGCATAGTCTCAAAATCAAGGAAATAAAGCGGATAAGACAATGTTTTCAAGAAGTCGGAAATACCACTTTTGTTTATAAAAGACTTACCCTGCAATGCTCCCTCCAATTGCATTATCTGTATCGGATTATCTATGCGTTTCGACTTCTGCAAATCTTCGAACGAAATAAGTCCCTCTCTATAATACTCTATTTTCTTGGGAGTATTCATTCTATATAAATCAAAGACTGACGGCGTTGGCACATGTTTCGCACAATAGCCCCAGAATTCACACCCACAGCATTTTTCGTCAATATCCTTTATGGGCTCTTGATCGGTTGCAATTAGCTTTAAGGCAGCAGGCAAAAGATTCGGAACTTTTAGGTATTCATTTTCCATTTGCTTCGCAACGTCTTCAACCGCAAATAGTTTTGTAATGTCAAGGTTGCCGTCAAACACATAGGTGTTGTCAATGTGAACAATGTAGGTTCCTGTGACGTTCACGCCACATTTTTCAAGCACATATTTTTGATATGCAATATCCGTCAGATGATACTCTTTTACCTCGGTTGAACTTTTCACCTCGTAAATCGCATATCCGCCTTTTTCTTTTCTGAGAATATCAACGGCACAATAACAACCATTATGGCTGAACGAGGCCTCACAGATATTTTCCACACCATCCGCTAAGCACTTTTGAGTGTCTTCAAGCATCTTTGCAATATCAAGGGAACCATCTGCCTTGTGTGCGGTAACTTCAACATAATCACCGAATAATCCCATGGCAAGGTCACCCACATCGTTGCCCGTATCCATTCGTGCCTGAGATGCTTCATCAACTTCGGCAAGTTCCGATTTATAAATTCGTAACCACAGCAACTTTTCGCACGAGCAAAATGCCACATATTTTGACTTTGATAATCCTCTTCGAGCCATAATTCTATTTTTATGTTTTAGCAAAAATAAGAAAATGATGTGCGAAATTTAAGCACATAACTATTTTTTTACAAAACACATCTATCAACACCATCGTTTCTTGTGCTTGCCGCCACGGGCGTGTTTCTTCTTGTCGCCAACCCAATAATAGAGCGAAATCTGCTTACCGTATTTCGCCAATTCTTCCTCGCGCGATTTTTTGCGTGCCGCCTTCACGGCTGCGAGTGTCGGGTCTAATTGTTTTTTCCATCTATATCGTAGCAATTCGATTTGCCGTGTCATAACTTTCTCAATATTCTTGTATGCTTACGTTGCCTTTTTCAAATCTTTTTGAGTACAAAGAAATCTTGCTAAAACCTTGGGTAAATAAAAAAACGACTTCCCGAAATCAATCGGAAAGTCGTTTACTATACAAATTCTTTAAGAATTATTTCAATGCTGTAGCAACGTCAACTGCACAAGCAACAGTACAACCAACCATTGGGTTGTTACCAATTCCCAAGAAACCCATCATCTCAACGTGAGCAGGAACTGAAGATGAGCCTGCGAACTGAGCGTCAGAGTGCATACGACCCATTGTATCAGTCATACCATATGAAGCAGGTCCTGCAGCCATGTTATCTGGGTGCAAAGTACGACCAGTTCCACCACCTGAAGCTACTGAGAAATATGGTTTGCCAGCCAATACACGTTCTTTCTTATATGTACCAGCAACTGGATGTTGGAAACGAGTTGGGTTTGTTGAGTTACCAGTGATTGACACGTCAACGCCTTCTTTCCACATAATTGCAACACCTTCGCGAACGTCGTCGGCACCGTAGCAGTTAACTTTTGCACGAGGTCCTTCGCTATATGCGATTCTCTTAACTTCTTTCACTTCACCAGTGTAGTAGTCGAATTGTGTTTGAACATAAGTGAAACCATTGATACGGCTGATGATTTGAGCAGCATCTTTTCCAAGACCGTTCAAAATAACGCGTAATGGTTCTTTACGAACTTTGTCAGCTTTTGCAGCGATTTTGATAGCACCTTCGGCAGCAGCGAAAGATTCGTGACCAGCCAAGAAAGCGAAACATTTTGTTTCTTCGCTCAACAAACGAGCTGCCAAGTTTCCGTGACCCAAACCAACCTTACGGTCATCAGCAACTGAACCAGGGATACAGAATGCTTGCAAGCCGATACCGATATTTTCAGCAGCTTTTACAGCACTTTTGTCACCAGTTTTTTCAGCATCCTTAATAGCGATTGCACAACCAGCTACGTAAGCCCATTTTGCATTTTCAAAACAGATAGGTTGTGTTTCCTCACAAGCTTTATATGGATCGATGCCATATTTCTCGCAGATTGCGTTTGCTTCAGCTAAATCCTTGATTCCGTAAGCATTCAACGCTGCATTTACTTGTTTTTCACGACGGTCCTGAGACTCGTATTTTACTTCTCTTATCATAATGCTTCCTCCTATTCTTTACGTGGATCAATTGATTTAACAGCACCTTGTTCAGGAGTAACACGACCATACGTTCCCGTTACTTTCTTCAATGCCTCGTTAGCATCAGTGCCTTTTTTGATTTCTTCCATGAATTTGCCAAGGTGAACGAATTCGTAACCGCAAACTTGGTCGTCTTTATCCATAAAGATTTTGTTGATGTAACCTTCAGCCATTTCAAGGTAGCGAACACCTTTTTCTTTTGTTCCGTACAATGTACCTACTTGGCTACGAAGTCCTTTACCAAGGTCTTCCAAACCAGCACCGACAACCAAACCGCCTTCTGAGAAAGCTGATTGAGTACGTCCGTACACGATTTGCAAGAACAACTCACGCATTGCCGTGTTGATTGCGTCACAAACCAAGTCTGTGTTTAATGCTTCCAACAATGTCTTGCCCTGAAGAATTTCGGCAGCCATTGCGGCAGAGTGAGTCATACCTGAACAACCGATTGTCTCTACAAGAGCTTCAACAATAACACCGTCTTTTACGTTCAAAGACAATTTACAAGCTCCTTGTTGTGGAGCACACCAACCAATACCGTGAGTAAAACCAGAAATGTCTTTAATCTCTGTAGCTTTCACCCACTTTCCTTCTTCAGGAATTGGAGCTGGTCCGTGTTTTGGACCTTTTTGTACGACACACATGTGTTGTACTTCGTTTGAATAAACCATATTAACTTTGTTTAAATTATACTTGAAAACCTCTAAATCTCAACTTGTTACGTGAGTTTCTCAAAACTCACAATCGGTTGCGAATATATGAATTTTCTCAGAAACTTTTTCAGAATGAAAGAAAAATTAATTTGAAAAATTTTCATTTTTAAAAATTGACTTGATTTCGGAATTTATATTTATCTTTCGCAACCAAAATTTTGATATGTTGAATCAATAAAAACGAACTATGAAGTACGGTTTCTTCGATGACGCTAACAGAGAATACGTCATCACCAATCCCAAAACTCCTTATCCTTGGATAAACTATCTTGGTAACGAGGATTTCTTTTCTTTGGTGTCGAACACTGGCGGTGGCTACACGTTCTACAAAGATGCGAAATTCCGTCGTTTGACACGTTACCGTTATAATAATGTACCAACCGACGACGGTGGAAAATATTTCTACATAAAAGACGGCGAGACCGTTTGGAATCCAGGTTGGAAACCTTGTAAGACGTCGCTTGACAAGTATGAATGTCACCACGGTATGAGCTACACCAAGATTATTGGTGCGAAAAATGGCGTGGAAGCCGAAGTGTTGCAATTCGTGCCACTTGGTTTCTGGGGCGAAATCTTGAAAGTTTCGTTGAAGAATGAAAGCAAGGAAACAAAGAAATTGAAATTGTTCTCGTTCATTGAATGGTGTTTGTGGAACGCTTCCGACGATATGGAAAACTTCCAACGTAACTTCTCAACTGGTGAAGTTGAAATCGAAGGTTCTGTGATTTATCACAAAACCGAATTCAAGGAACGTCGTAACCACTATGCGTTCTATTCAGTAAATACGCCTATTCAAGGTTATGATACTGACCGCGAATCGTTCATCGGCTTGTACAATGGTTTTGACTGCCCTGACGCTGTAATGGAAGGCAAACCACGCAATACGGAAGCTCACGGATGGTCACCAATCGCTTCGCATTATATTGAAGTTGAATTGGCTCCAGGCGCAAGCAAGGATTTCATCTTTATGCTTGGCTATGTGGAAGTTGCTCCTGAAGAAAAATGGGAAAGCAAGTTGGTTATCAATAAGAAACCAGCTAAGGCAATGATTGCAAAATATGACACCGTTGAAAAAGTACAAGCTGCTTTCAACGAACTTCGTTCATATTGGGACAATCTTCTTGGGAAAATCACTATCAAATCAAATGACGAACGTCTTGACCGTATGGTGAACATCTGGAACCAATATCAATGTATGATTACGTTCAACATGTCGCGTTCGGCTTCGTTCTTTGAATCAGGTATCGGACGTGGAATGGGCTTCCGCGATTCAAACCAGGACTTGATTGGTTTCGTACACCAAATTCCTGCACGTGCCCGCGAAAGAATCCTCGACATTGCCGCTACGCAATTCGAAGACGGTTCTTGCTACCACCAATATCAGCCACTTACCAAGAAAGGTAACTCGGCTATCGGTGGCGACTTCAACGACGACCCGCTTTGGTTGATTCTTTCAACTACGGAATACATCAAGGAAACAGGCGATTTCTCTATCCTTGACGAAATGGTTCCATTCGATAATGACGAATCAAAGGCAAAAACTCATTTCGAACACTTGAAGATTTCGTTCTACCACGTGGTGAACAATCTTGGTCCTCACAACTTGCCGTTAATCGGCCGTGCTGACTGGAACGACTGTTTGAACTTGAACTGCTTCTCGAACGATCCGAACGAATCATTCCAGACAACTGGCAACAAGAAAGGCCGTACGGCTGAATCGTTGATGATTGCTGGCTTGTTCGTTATTTACGGTAAAGAATTCGTGAAACTTTGCAAGCAAATCGGTAAAAACGATGAGGCTGCCGAAGCTCAAAAACACGTTGACAATATGATTGAAGCCGTTAAGAAAGACGGTTGGGACGGTGAATGGTATCTTCGTGCATACGATTACTTCGGTCGCAAAGTTGGTTCTAACGAAAACGAGGAAGGTAAAATCTTCATTGAATCACAAGGATGGTGTACGATGGCTGAAATCGGTAAGGAAGAAGGCCTTTGCCAAAAAGCGTTGGATTCAGTGAAAGAACGTCTTGATTGTAAGTACGGTATCGTATTGAACAACCCTGCATTCACGAAATACTACATCGAATATGGTGAAATTTCAACATATCCTGCTGGTTACAAAGAAAATGCGGGTATTTTCTGTCACAACAATCCTTGGATTATGATTGGTGAAACAATGATTGGCCGTGGTGACCGTGCATACGAATACTACACGAAGATTGCTCCAAGTTTCTTGGAAGATATTTCAGACCTTCACAAGGTTGAACCATACGTATATTGCCAGATGATTGCTGGTAAAGACGCATATCGTCCGGGCGAGGCTAAAAACTCTTGGTTGAGTGGTACGGCTGCTTGGAACTTCTATGCAATTATCCAGTATATTCTTGGTTTGAAGCCAGATTACGATGGTATCTCAATCAATCCTTGTATTCCAAAGGCATGGGACGGATTCACAATGATACGTCAGTTCCGTGGTGCGACATACAATATCACGGTTAAGAATCCTAACCACGTAAGCAAAGGCGTAAAACAATTGATTGTCAATGGAAAACAAGTTGACGGAATTGTTGTTCCTATGCAAGAAGCTGGTAAGACTCACACGGTAGAAGTGATTATGGGATAATCCTCACACTATCGCATATTCAAAAGAGAAATTCGGAAACGGGTTTCTCTTTTTTATTTGTCCCCAATTAATTATTTTATGATATCAGTTTAGTAGCTGGTAAACAAAAAGGGCTGTCCTTCAGAACAGCCCTTTTTTATAATTTGTGACGATTGTTATTCAACCAACACTATCACTTTATTTGCCGATTGCTCGACAACACCACCAGTAATCTCGAATGTTTGTTGTTGATTCTGGTCATCAACAATTACGACGTTTCCCGCAGCAAGTGTTGCCACTATAGGAGCGTGGTTTTCCAAGATTTCGAAAGAACCGTCGCTTCCAGGCAAATTGATTTGTTTTGCCGAGCCGGAGAACAATTTCTCAGATGGTGTAATTATATCAATTGTCATAATCCCAATTATTTAGAGTTTTTCAGCATTTCCTCGCCTTTGGCAATTGCTTCTTCAATTGTACCTACAAGGTTGAATGCTGCTTCTGGATATTGGTCAACTTCACCGTCGATAATCATATTGAAACCCTTGATGGTATCTTCAATTGACACCAATTTACCCGGCATACCTGTAAACTGTTCTGCAACGTGGAACGGTTGTGACAAGAAACGTTGAACACGACGTGCACGTTGTACCACCAACTTGTCTTCTTCAGAAAGTTCGTCCATACCAAGAATTGCGATAATATCTTGTAATTCCTTATTCTTCTGAAGGATATTGATAACTCTTTGAGCAGTATTGTAGTGAGCGTCACCAACGATTTCCGGCGTAAGAATACGTGATGTTGATTCCAATGGATCAACAGCAGGATAGATACCCAACTCAACAATCTTACGGCTCAACACCGTGGTTGCGTCCAAGTGGGCGAACGTTGTTGCTGGAGCAGGGTCAGTCAAGTCGTCGGCAGGCACATAGATTGCTTGTACCGAAGTGATTGATCCACGTTTTGTTGAGGTGATTCGTTCTTGCAAAAGACCCATTTCTGTTGCCAATGTAGGTTGGTAACCTACGGCCGATGGCATACGTCCCAACAAAGCCGAAACTTCGGAACCTGCTTGAGTGAAACGGAAGATATTGTCGATGAACAACAAGATATCACGACCGCCCGATTTCTCGTCACCGTCACGGAAGTTTTCTGCAATAGTCAAACCTGACAAAGCCACACGAGAACGTGCCCCGGGTGGTTCGTTCATCTGACCGAACACCATCGCCAACGAAGAATTTTTCAATCCCTCTTTGTCGATTTTGTCAATATCCCAACCGCCTTTTTCAAGACTTTCTTTGAATTCATCACCATATTTTACGATACCTGCCTCAATCATTTCACGAAGCAAGTCGTTACCTTCACGAGTACGTTCACCTACACCTGCGAATACTGACAAACCATTGTGAGCCTTCGCGATGTTGTTGATCAACTCTTGGATAAGCACGGTCTTTCCTACACCGGCACCACCGAACAAACCAATCTTACCACCTTTTGAGTATGGCTCAATCAAGTCGATAACCTTGATACCCGTGTAAAGCACTTCGGTACTTGTAGAAAGTTTCTCATATTCTGGCGGATTAGCGTGAATTTGGTATCCACCTTCTTTTGAAACTTCGCCAATACCATCGATGGCGTCACCAGTCACGTTGAACAAACGTCCACGCACCTTGTCGCCAATTGGCATTGTGATTTGTACTCCTTTTGCAATTACGTCCATGCCACGCGACATACCGTCGGTAGAGTCCATTGCAATAGTACGAATCGTGTTTTCTCCAATGTGTTGTTGGCATTCCAACACAACTACCTGACCATCAGGTCTTGTTACTTCAAGTGCATCATTGATACTTGGGAGAGTACTGCCTTCTTGTTCAAAACTAACGTCCACCACGGGACCAACGATTTGAACTATTTTACCAATATTTTCAGCCATACAATCTTTTATTTTGATTTATTTTATTTTGTACGTTACCACAAAATTACTTTTTTTTTGAAAAACACAAAAGAATTACACGATAATTTTTTCAGAAATCTAACAATATGAAATGGGAGATGAACAATACATATATATAATGTGTTTTTTATCAGTCGATTATATGTTTCAGAAAAGGATAGATAAAATGCAGTTGTTCTTTGTGTAAATGCTTCGTTTTATGTTTTTATGCAGTAGGTGTTGTTGAGATTGATGGATAAGGATACAATTCCTTATTTGAGAATTTTGTGGAAAAGGTGGTTAAATCTTCTTTTGCGTTTTTGTGTTTTGTAGTTTGATTTTTACGATTTTTGTCCATAAAATTTGTATTATGGACGAAGTAAAAAATGACGGAATGCAGCCAGAGGAGCAAGAACCTGTACAGGAGCAAGCAATCCAAAACATTCAATATATAGATGATTATTTCAAGGATTGGTTTATTGATTATGCTTCGGCCACTATTACCGAACGTGCCATTCCCTGTCTGGAAGACGGTTTGAAGCCCGTACAGCGACGTGTGCTTTACACAATGCGTCGTATGGAGGATGGCCGTTACAACAAAGTAGCAAGCATTGTGGGGGAGACAATGAAATTGCATCCTCACGGCGATAGTAGTATTTATGACGCATTGGTGAATCTGGGACAAAAAGATTTGCTGATTGACACGCAAGGAAACTGGGGAAATATTTTCACAGGTGATGAAGCGGCTGCAGGACGTTATATAGAGGCTCGTTTGTCGCCATTTGCCAAAGAAGTTCTGTTCAATGCGAAGACGACGGAATGGATGCCCTCGTACGACGGACGTAATCAGGAACCTATAACATTACCGGTAAAATTCCCGTTGATTTTGGCGCAAGGTGTCAAAGGTATTGCCGTGGTAATGGCCTGTAAAATCTTGCCTCACAACTTCAATGAATTGATAGATGCAAGTATTGCATATTTAAAGAACGAACCGTTTGAACTCTATCCCGATTTCCCTACGGGTGGTTTGATTGACGTGTCAAAATATAATGACGGTCAAAGTGGCGGACGTATACGTATTCGTGCAAGAATTGAAAAACTTGATAATAAGACATTAGTCATTACCGAAATACCATATGAGGAAACAACCTCGACGGTGATTGATTCTATCCTGAAGGCCAGCGAAAGCGGCAGATTCAAGATTAAACACATTGACGACGAAACTGCGTCGACGGTGAAAATCATCATTTCGTTGCCAGCAAACGTGTCGGCCGACGAAACGATAGATGCGCTCTATTCATTCACGAAATGTAGCGTGACGCTTTCACCCAACACCAGTGTGATATATAAGAAAAAACCTATTTTTCTTGGCGTTTCCGACATTCTCCGACGAAATACCGACCAAACGGTAGAATTGTTGCGCCGAGAATTGGAAATCTCGTTGGAAGAATTAAAGGAATCGTGGATAAAAACGTCGTTGGAGAAAATATTCATAGAACACGAGGTGTATGAAAAAATTAAACCTTGTAAGACCGAAGAGGATATCCTTTCAACGATTGACAAGGGGTTGAAGCCATACGTGAAGGATTTTTGGCGTAAGGTGACACGCGAAGATTGCATTGCTCTTTCAAATATTCCTATCAAAAAGATTTCGAAGTATAACTCGTACAAAACCGAGGAATATCTTAAATCGTTGGAAGCCGAGATGGAAGAGGTGAAAAACAACCTTGCCCATATCATAGAATATGCGATTCGATATTTCCAACATATTAAGGAAAAATATGGCGCTGGCCGTGAACGAAAGTCGGAAATCCGTGTGTTTGAGCAAATTGAGGTTGCCAAGGTTGTGAGTGCAAACACGAAATTATATGCAAACTTTGAAACGGGATTTGTGGGTACAAGTTTGAAGAAAGACGAATTTGTATGCGACTGTTCCGACATTGACGATATTATCGTGTTCTTGCAAAATGGTAAGTTCCGAATCTCAAAGGTATCTGATAAAGAGTTCTTTGGAACGAATATCATCCATGTTGCCGTGTTCCACAAAAACGACGAACGCACGATTTACAACGTCGCTTATCGTGATGGAAAAACAAACGTCACGTACATCAAGCGTTTTCCTGTCATGGGCGTGACTCGTAACAAAGAATACGATTTGACTTTGGGAACGCCGAAGACGAAAATTTTGTATTTCAGTGCAAATCCTAATGGTGAAGCAGAAATTGTAAAGGTTTATCTGCGTCAGGATTTGCATCTACGAAAACCAGTTTTCGAGGTTGATTTCAGCACCTATGCCATAAAAGGAAAATCCTCGAAAGGAAATATCTTGACGAAATATCCGACTTCGAAAATCGTAAAAATAGAGGAAGGTATTTCAACGCTTGGTGGTCGAAAAATCTTTTTCAATGCTGAAACCAAACGATTGAACGATGCCGGCTATGGCACGTTGCTTGGTGAATTTAAGGGCTCTGACAAGATTTTGGTCATTACCGAAGATGGTCGTTTTGCTTTGTCAACGTTTGATTTGAGCAATCATTTCGAGTTTGCAATCGCTCGTATTGAAAAATACGACCCGAAGAAAATATGGACGGCAATTGTGTATGATGCAGAGCAGGATTTGAATTACATAAAGCGTTTCAAGATTGAGGAAACGTCGAAATATGTAAGCTTCTTGCCTGAATCGGAAGGGTCGAAATTGGTGAAGTTAAATGACGACAGATTCCCGCAATTGTGTCTGAGTTTCGGCGGGAAACACGCAAATCGCGATATGGAGTACATTGACGTTGATGAATTTATCGGCGTGAAAGGGTATAAGGCAAAAGGGAAACGAGTTTCGAACTATACGATTGATATGATGGAATTTGTGGAACCGTTAGAGAAGGAACTTCCGCCCGAAG
>JAEEQV010000323.1:0-3089 GCA_016285445.1 Bacteroidales bacterium | reverse complement strand
CAAATTATGCCGTATGAAGTTCACGACGTAAGAAATAGCTGTATTGTAATGGTAATAAAAGAGGAAGGTTTGTAATATAATTTACCTTCCTCCGATGATTTTATGCTTCAGTCTCGTTTTCCTTTGCCCGTCTTTCCATCAATATTTTTTCATTTTCGGCAACTACTTTGTCTGAAAGAGGGTAGAAGAAGAAAATGATGATGGAAATTACGCCAAGAATTGCAGGAATGATGGTGAACATCATCAGCAAGCCGCGTGTTGACTCTGCCGTCTGTGCTTCGTTTGGAGTGAATCCTACCGATGCCATCAACGTAAGTGCGATGTATGCGCCTACAGCCCAACCAATTTTCTGCGACATTGTGGACGCCGAGAATATCAATCCTGTGGCACGTTGACCGTTTTTCAATTCTGAATAGTCGGCAATGTCGGCGTACATAGCCCACAAAAGCACGCTCAACGGACCGCCGGTTACCGAACCTAAGAATTGGCAGAAATAGAGCAGATATAATTGACTTGCGTCTAAAAAGAACACCGAAGCTGTTGATATTATTGAAATTACAAAGAAAGCAACAAACACTTTCTGTTTTCCGAATTTCGCAGCAAGCCAACTCACGATAAGCACGCCAAGCAACGACGAAAGTTGCCCGATGACGTTGTAAATCGAAACGAGCGTGTTGTAGTCATACGTTTGTTCGCCCATAAATGGGAGTGTAAGTGTTTGATTCTGAACTATGTATTTAAAGTAATGCACTGTCACGCTACTTTTGGTTGCCGTGTATAATATAAAGGTGAGTGTTGCGAATACCAAAATCAGCCATGGTTTGTTCGTGAACAGTTCCTTTAAATCTTTGCCAATAGAGTTTTTGGCAACATTCTTTGGTGGGTGAACGCGTTCTTTTGTGCCTTTGAACGTGATGAAGAAAAACAACACTGCAAACACGCCGACAATCATAAAGAATCGCGACCAACCTTTGGCAGGAACCGAAATTTTGCCAATTGAAATAGTATTTTCGTTTTCAAAAATCTCACTGCCATTAATTTCCTTTGTTCCAAAACCTTTGTGCAATTTTACAACCATTCCCGATGCCGTATTATAAATGGTGTCGGAGGTTGCAGTGTCGTTTTGATGGAGTATGGTAATGGCAATGTCTTTTTGTATATTGTTTGCAGTAACAGTCATATCTACAAGACCTTGCGATTCTTGTTCGTGGATGACGAGGGTGTTATTTACAACTTCGGCACGAATGACCGAATCGTTGTTTTCGCCCAGTTTTTGCGTTGTTGGCAATAATGTGGCAGAAATAATGATTCCCGCGGCAAATGCGAAAATGAACTTGATTGACGACACGCTCGTACGTTCGTTGGAGTTCGGCGAAATCACGCCAAGCAACGAAGTGTAGGGAATATTGATAATCGTGTAGATAATCATTACCAAGAAGAACGTGATGTATGCCCATACGGTTTTCCCCGTCAAACCGAAGTCAGGCGTGGTGAACGTAAGGAATCCTGCAATGCCGAGCGGAACGCAGAACCAGAGCAGATACGGACGGAATTTTCCCCATTTCGTTTCCGTTCTGTCGGCAATCATACCCATGATGGGGTCATTCACGCCATCGAAGATTCGGGTGATGAGGAACATTGTCGCTGCAATTCCGGCAGGAAGCAGGAATATGTCGGTGTAGAAGTATGTGAAATACAACATAAATGTTTGCCAATACAGACAAGAGGCAAGATCGCCGAATCCGTAGCAGAATTTTTCTTTGAAAGAAAGTTTACCGTCGTTTTGAAAGTCCATTATTTCTTTGATTTAGAGTTATTTACTTGTTGAGATATTTTTTTTGCGGCAGAGCCAAAATTCTTGATTGTTCCGAAATTACCCGTTCCTGCGCCATTGGAAGTCCACGGATAAACGCCCGCATAGCCCAATGAATAGGGAAGAGAATATATTTCTTCGTAAGAAATTGGAAAACCGTATATTTCGTTGTTTGCCGGCGTTTCGCCAATAACGCATGGTTTGTCGTTCAAGCCCCAGAATTCAGGATTTTGGTGGAAAGGATTGTCAAACTGATTTGTCCATTCATAATAATGTATCTGCCAAAAATCGAGATAGGCGAGGGGATTCATCGTCATATCCTGTAAAATCGCATCGCTCCATTTGTTGCCGTCAATTTTGTCGCAACTCCATTTTACCGATGCGCTACCTACGGTTACAGGAATGGGCGATTTGCTTTCGTGGATGGCGGCGGCGCACATTCCAATGAACATCTGCATATAATCCCATTCAAGACTGCCATATTTCTTGTGTTCGTGCATCCATTCAGGTTCGTTGCACAAGTCTATTGCAAAAAAGTAGGGATTGTCTTTGTATCGTTCACAAAGAGGAATCAAAAATGTGTCGCAATATTGTTTTACTTTTTGCGTGCACGAGAGGAGTGCCATCCAGTTTTCCGAGGCAGGTTTTGTATTGTCGAGATGGTCGAACGACATGGTTGTTGCCATAATGTAGATGCCGTGTTTACGGGCTTTGGAGAGCATATCGTCCATGTTGTCCCAAAATTGTTGCGAAGCAGGGTGCGGATATCCTTCCTTGTCTACAAACGGTTGTCCTGCGGCATCGCAACTAATCCAGATACGAGAACTGTTTATGCCACATTTTTCTAGTCGGGCAAATTCATCTTCCCAAAATTGTCCGTTGTAGTTGCCACCAAAGTCATTCCAGTTGTCCCACGGCGTGTTTGTTCCGATGAGAAAGAATTCTTTGTCGTGCAACATAAATTTATTTCCGACAATAGAAATTCTCTGCTGTGCAAAAAGAGAACAGCAGAGAAAAATAGAGAATGCTAATAGGGTAAGTCGTTTCATTATTGTATTACGACTTTTGATTTGTAAGTTTCACCGTTCACACGGATAGTTATGCCATATACGCCTTGCGCAAGTCCGTCGGTTAGGCACGTTGCCTGACCATGTTGGAACGTGATGTATTTGATTGCCGCAA
Organism: Bacteroidales bacterium; assembly: GCA_016285445.1. Taxonomy (GTDB): domain Bacteria; phylum Bacteroidota; class Bacteroidia; order Bacteroidales; family UBA1715; genus UBA1715. Next base: position 94 of record JAEEQV010000323.1, on the reverse strand, counting down.
GTTTGCCGTCAGCGTTGGTAAACGATGCCAATGCCTTTCCTTCGATATTTGAGATTGTTACCGTGAAGGAATCAATCACGCATGGATTCGGGTA
>JAEEQV010000322.1:0-3097 GCA_016285445.1 Bacteroidales bacterium | reverse complement strand
CAGTGATGCAAAAACCGACGAACGAATGGTTTCGCCGTATGAAGATAAATTCTCGGGATTTGTATTCAAAATTCACGCGAATATGGACCCGAACCATCGCGACAGAATTGCATTCGTGAAAGTATGTTCGGGACGTTTTGAGAGAAATAAGAATTACTTGCACATTCGCCAACAGAAATACTTGAAATTTGCAAACCCCACGTCGTTTATGGCGGAGAAAAAAGCCGTGGTTGACGAGGCATATCCGGGCGACATTGTCGGTTTGTATGATTCGGGAAATTTCAAAATCGGCGATACACTGACCGAAGGAGAAAATCTGCATTTTGCGGGCATTCCAAGTTTCTCACCCGAAATGTTCCGCTATATTGAAAATGCCGACCCTATGAAATTCAAACAGTTGGCAAAAGGTATCGACCAGTTGATGGACGAAGGTGTGGCACAACTTTTCATCAATCAATTCAATAACCGAAAAATTATCGGAACTGTCGGTGCATTGCAGTTCGAGGTGATTGAATATCGTTTGGAGCACGAATACAACGCAAAATGCCGTTACGAGCCAATACAACTATACAAGGCATGTTGGTTTACGTCGCAAAACAAGGCGCAACTGGACGATTTCAAAAAACGAAAATACCAGAGTTTGGCTGTTGACAAACGTGGTTGCGACGTGTTTTTAGCCGAAAGTGCCTATGCGTTGGAAATGGCACAGCAAAATTTCCCTGATATATCATTCCATTTTACGTCAGAATTTTAATATGGAAAGCCGAAACATTGAAATAAAAGGTGCCGCCGTACACAATTTAAAGAAAATAAATGTGTCGGTTGAACGCAACAGTTTCACTGTCGTCACAGGTGTTTCGGGTTCTGGAAAGTCTTCGCTCGCATTCGACACGATTTACGCAGAAGGACAACGCCGCTACGTGGAAAGTTTGTCGTCGTACGCTCGACAATTTTTGGGAAAAATTCAAAAACCCGAAGTAGATTCCATTACAGGCATTCCTCCGGCAATTGCCATCGAACAGAAAGTGAATGCGGTAAATCCACGTTCCACGGTTGGAACGTCAACGGAAATCTACGATTATATAAAATTGTTGTTTGCTCGCATCGGCAAAACGTACTCTCCTATTTCGGGGAAAGAAGTGAAACGCCATTCGGTACAAGACGTGGTCGATTTCATTCTAACCAATACAGGCAAGAAATGTTATGTAGCAACTCCGTTGATTTTGGGCAAAATTCCTTTAAAGGACAAGATTGAACTACTTGAAAAAGAAGGTTTTAGCCGATTGCTCATCAATGGTCAGGTTGAACGGATTTCGGATATTGATGCAAGTACCATTGAGAAAAAGTCAAAGAATATCTCCATCTTGATAGACAGATTCGTTCCCGACGAAACCATGAAAGGACGCTTGGCTGATTCGGTGCAGACGGCATTTCAGGAAGGAAACGAGACGTGCAGCGTTTGGGTTGAGCAAGATGGAAAATTTGTGGAACATGATTTTTCGAATCGCTTTGAATTAGATGGACTTACGTTTGAAGAACCATCGGTGCTGATGTTCAATTTCAACAGTCCCGTTGGTGCGTGTCCAACGTGCGAAGGATTTGGGAAAATAATGGGAATTGACCCAAATAAAGTTATTCCCGACAAGAAATTATCGATTTGGGAAAATGCTGTCGCGTGCTGGCGTGGCGACAAAATGAGCGAATGGAAGGACCAATTGGTGATGAACTCACGAAAATTCGGATTTCCTATTCACAAACCATATTGCGAACTGAGCGAAGAACAAAAAAAGTTACTTTGGGAAGGGAATCAATACTTTGGCGGTATCAACGAGTTCTTCAAGATGGTGGAGGACAATCTCTATAAAATCCAATATAGAGTGATGTTGGCACGCTTTCGTGGAAAGACGACCTGCCCCGATTGTCACGGTTCACGATTGAAGAAAGAGGCAAATTATGTGAAAGTTGCCGGTTTGTCAATTCTTGATTTGGTTGAAAAACCTATCACGTGGCTTCGCACATTTTTCGACACTATTCAGTTAACTCCATACGAAAAAGAAGTTTCTGATAGAATTTTGATAGAAATACGTACCCGCTTACGTTTCTTAGATGAAGTGGGATTGGGCTACTTGACCTTGAATCGTTTGTCGAACACGCTTTCGGGTGGCGAATCGCAACGAATCAATTTGGCAACCTCGTTGGGAAGCAATTTGGTCGGCTCGTTGTACATATTGGACGAGCCAAGTATAGGATTACATTCCCGTGACACAGAAAAACTCATCAACGTGTTGAAACAGTTACAACAGTTAGGCAATACGGTGATGGTGGTGGAACACGACGAGGAAATTATGCGTGCCGCCGATTCCATTATCGACATCGGACCGAATGCTGGCGTTTTTGGTGGCGAGGTCGTTTTTCAAGGAACAATGAAGCAGTTGTTGGAACACGGAGAAACGCTTACGGCAGACTATTTGTGCGGACGCAAGAAAATTGAAGTTCCTTCTTTCCGACGAAATTGGAAACAATGTATCACGATTTCTGGTGCAAGAGAAAACAATCTAAAAGACGTGACCGTTCAGATTCCTTTGGGCGTATTTACCGCTGTTACAGGCGTTTCTGGTTCGGGGAAATCTTCGTTGATAGACAAAATTTTGTATCCTGGCGTGTTGCAACAAGTTGGTGAATCGGGTTTGGCAATAGGCGATTGCGACAGCGTTTCTGGCGTGTCAAACATCAAGAATGTCGAGTTTATCGACCAAAATCCTATCGGAAAATCAACGCGTTCAAATCCTGTGACGTATTGTAAGGTTTTCGACGACATACGAAACTTGTATGCAAGTCAGAAATCAGCACTGTTACAAGGATATAAGCCAGCTCATTTCTCATTTAACACCGATGGTGGTCGTTGTGAAGAATGCAAAGGCGACGGCGTAATCAAGGTTGAAATGCAGTTTATGGCCGACGTGGAACTGGTATGCGAGGAATGTCACGGCAAACGCTACAAAAGCGAGATTTTGGAAATCACCTATCGAGGAAAATCTATTTCCGACATATTGGAAATGACGGTTGACGAGGCGATTCAGTTTTTTGCCGAAGACAA
>JAEEQV010000321.1:0-3116 GCA_016285445.1 Bacteroidales bacterium | reverse complement strand
ACAAAAAGTATCTTTTGTTATAAAAAGGAACTACATTTGCATAGTAAATTTTAAAAACAAAACGATATGAAAAAATTTCTTTTAGGCCTTATGGCATTTGTAGGTATGGCAGTATGCTTTACTGCGTGTGGTGACAAAGAGGACAATCCGACTCCAAAACAAGAAAAAACAGCTGAAGAGTCAGGTGCCAGCTTGTATAATTCTTATAAAGCATATAAAGATGCAAAAGCAAAGAATGACAATACTAATCAGATTCTTGCAGCTGCAGATTTATATTTAACATATCAAGCATTCCAAAACAACAAAGAAAACAACGAGTGGAAGAACGAATTTGCTAAAAGTGCAGCAAGTGCCGCTGTTTCTGACAAAACAGACATAGACCCTAACGACAAGGAAGCTGCTAAAGAAGCAATTGCTGACCAATTGAAAACAAAACTTACCGACGGTTCTTTGTTGAGCGAGGATAAAACGCAACAAGCACAAAGCGCACTTGAACTTTATGAGGCTTTAGACCAAATTTTTAATTAATCAATAATTAAATCTCTTTAAAAGCCCTTCCACAAACGGAGGGCTTTTTTTGTTGGTAAAATGTGTGCTTTTAAAAGTGGTGAACTATTTTTCTAATGCGATATTTTTTACCTTTGCATAGTTTGATTAGTTGAAAAGAATTAGAGCGTTTCAAATGCGAAAAGTACTCGCACTATATATTTCAATACTCATTACCATTGTTGGGGCTGCCCAAACAGCAACCATTATAGGCTGTTCCGAAGAGTACGCAAATCAAACTATCAGCGTATATCAGTATGGCGACTACTTTACCAAAAACGAAGAGTTAATCGGTACATTCACCACTGATGAAACTGGCTATTTCTCTTTTACATTCGATTGCGAAACAACAAGAGAAATCTATATGTATCTGGGTGTTTACAAGGCATTTCTATTCGTCTCACCCAATTCGGAATACGAACTTGCAATGCCTCCCTACGAAGAAAAAACACTTGCCGAAGAACTCAATCCATACTACGAACCAACTGACATAAGTTTGGGCGTCATCAATAGCCTCTCAGACCGAGACATAAACATCATCTTGCTTTCTTTCAATTCTTATTTTGAAACCTTTCTTGCAGAAAAATTACAAGATGCTTTTCTTTACCGCGACAAAGCCCTCATTGAAAAATTTGAGGCTCAGGTAGATAGCATCTTCTCACGATACGATGACAACATATTCTTTAAAATTTACAAAGACTATCGCCTCTATTCGTTGCGATATATGGTATATCAGCGTGATAATCTGAGCGTTACGAGAAAACACTATCTCAATAAACCATTTTACTACTACAACCCTGCCTACATGAACTTGTTCAAGATGATGTGGAAGGATTACATCATCAACAATCATACACGTGATTTAGGTAAGAACTTGAAGATAGACATCATTTATGGAAAAAGTCCCACAATGTTTAAGAAAACACTTGAAAAAAATATGGCGTTTAGAAACGATACGCTGAAGGAACTCTTTCTTTTACAATGCTTGGACGACTGTTTGCGAAATCCGGAGGTTTTTCCTCCTGCTCCAGTATATCAAACATTGGATTCTCTTATTCTTATGACGAATGTACCCGAACATAAGAAAATTGCAGAAAATATCAAGGTGAAACATACGGCTCTCGAGTTTCACGACGAGGCTCCATATTTTGAACTCTACAATCAAGACAGCGTACTTTATACATTGGAAAAATTCAAGGGGAAATACGTATATCTAAACTTCTGTCGTTCAGAGAATTATGCTTGCATCAAGGATTACAAGGTTCTGAAAAAAATGAACGAAAAAACGAAGCGTGACTTGTATATTGTGACTTTAAGTTACGAAAAGACTTTTGAAGACTTCCGTTCGTTTAAGAAAGCGAATCCTCAATACAATTGGGCATTCCTCTACGCCGGCGACAATCCTGAAATTGGACGACAATACAAGTTGCGAGGTATGCCGACCTATATGCTCCTTGATAAGAATGGAAAAATTGAGATGATTTCGGCACCAACGCCAGCTGACAATTTCCAGCAAACCTTTGCCGATATTGTGCTTAAAAACAAGAAAGCCGAAGCTGCCCGAAAGAAAAAAGCTACACGAGCAAGAACGTGGTAGTTACATTTTGCTCACCAACTCGTCCCATTGTAATGTCAACGCATCGATTTGCTCCTGCAACTCGGCGTGATGTTTATAATCTTCGGCAGTTACATTCGCCGAATCTTCTATAAATTTCACATTAAGAGTATAAACCTCGTTTTCCAAATCTTGAATTTGCTTCTCTATCTTTGTTATTTGCGTCTGTAGCTTACGAGATTCGCGTTCTTTTTCCTTTTGTTGCTGATAGTCAATCTTCGATACGGTCGTTTTCTTCTCTGTTTGTTCAGGCTGTTTCGCCATTTGCAGCATTTCTTGGTTCAACTGATTCAAATATACCTGCAAATCGCCCATAACCTCGCGAATATGCGTGTTTTTCACCTCATAAATGTTGTTGGCAAGTCCGTTCAGGAAATCGCGGTCGTGAGACACTAAAATCAACGTGCCGTCGTATTTCAGCAATGCTTTTTTCAACACTTCCTTAGACTGAATATCAAGGTGATTGGTAGGTTCGTCAAGAATCAACAGGTTGTAGGGTTGCAACATCAGTTTTGCCATAGCCAAACGATTTCGCTCGCCACCCGAAAGCACCTTCACTTTTTTATCTACATCTTCGCCACTGAAAAAAAATGCACCAAGAATGTCACGCAATTTGGTACGAATATCACCAACGGCGATTTTGTCCAACGTGTCGAAAACAGTGATATTTTCATCTAAAATCTCATCTTGATTCTGAGCAAAATAACCAATATTTACGTTGTGACCGATGGTTATCTTTCCTTCGTACGGAATTTCATCCAGAATACTTTTTATGAACGTTGATTTTCCTTCGCCGTTTTTTCCGACCAAAGCAATTTTTTGTCCTCGTTCAACTGAAAAATCAACATCTTTCAGCACCGTTTTTTCTCCGTATTTTTTTGTGACATGTTCTGCCTTTACGACAATTGTCCCCGAGCGAGGAGCCGGCGGAAACTGAATGTGAAACGCCCCCGTT
>JAEEQV010000320.1:0-3116 GCA_016285445.1 Bacteroidales bacterium | reverse complement strand
CGTCACCATTAGGCATAACCTTCAAAATAGATATTTCCACGATTTTGTCTTTTCCCACGTCAATTCCCGTGGTTTCCAAATCGAAGAAAGCAATTGGCTTTTGTAACTGTAATTTCATAGTGTTATAAAATAAAAAGAGTGACGAAATCTCGTCACTCTTGGGTTTTATTCATATTACGCATTAAATCTGCATTGGCATCAACAACATCAACACGTCTTCGTTCTCATCATCCTTATCAACAGGAATAATCAAACTTGCACGCATCGGGTCGGACATCTCCAAACCAACTTCTTCGCTATTGATGTTATTCAAAATAGTTTCCAAGAATTTAGACTTGAAACCAATTTGCATTTCATCACCCTCGTAACGACAAGTCAATTCTTCTTTTGCCGAACTTGCAAAGTCAATGTTTTGTGCAGAAATCAACAAACGAGAGCCGCTCATTTCCAAACGAGTCAAATTATTTGCAGGGTTTGAGAACAACGAAACACGATGTAGTTTCTTTGCGAACTCATCTTTGTTAATCAACAATTTGCAAGGATTTTCGCTTGGGATTACGGCTGCATAATTCGGATAACGGCCTTCAATCAGACGACAGCCAAGCACGTATGACGACATTGTCAAAACCAACTGTTTTGAGTCAAATTCAACAAGCACGTCACTTGTTTCCTTTGCCAAAATACCTTTCAACAAACTAGCTGGTTTCTTAGGCAAGATAAACGAAGCATTTTTTTCGCTTTTTACATCGGTACGAGTATAGCGCGCCAATTTATGAGAATCGGTAGCCACCATTCTGAAATGTTCGGTTGTCAATTCACATAAAATACCTGTCAAAATAGGACGAGTTTCGTCGTCTGCCGTAGCAAAAACGACGCTTGCCAAACCTTTTTGTAACACCGAAGGAGAAACCGAGAACGAAACTTTCGGATTGTCTTCTGTATCGGAAAGAGGCATCGTTTTTGGGAAATCTTCACCCGAAACTGCCGGTATATGACAACCACCACTTGCCGAAAGAATATCAACCTTGTATGCAGTCAAATCAATCTTAAACGTAAGTGGTTCATCGGAATACGAACTTAAAATTTCAACCAATTTCTTTGCGTCAATAGCAACTACGCCACCACCTTTCACGTTGTCCAACGTCATGCGTGCCTCCAGACGAGTTTCCAAGTCGGTTGCCTCTATTTTCAACGTGTTTCCGTCCAAGGTAAACAAGAAATTGTCTAAGATAGCCATTGTATTTTTAGAGCTAATCACCCCTTTGATGGTGTTTAACTGTGCTAACAAATCTGCTGATGATACGATAAATTCCATATTGTTAAGTTTTAATTATTAGTGACTTTATTATGCGTCGATATTGGCGAAGGTCGCATTTTCCTCAATGAATTTCCGACGAGGAGGAACGTCATCGCCCATCAACATCGCGATAGCGGCATCGGCAGCAGCACTACTTTCGATTGTCACCTGACGAAGCGTACGATTTTCAGGACTCATTGTCGTTTCCCACAACTGTTCAGGATTCATTTCACCAAGACCTTTGTATCGTTGTACTATGATTGACTTTTCAGAAACCTTGCCCGCACTGAATTCCTCTATGGCCGCAATACGTTGTTCTTCAGTCCAACAATAGCGTTTCTGTGTTTTTGACTTCACCATATATAATGGAGGACATGCAACATACAAATATCCTTTTTCAATCACTTCTTTCATATGACGGAAGAAGAGCGTCATCACCAAAGTTTCAATGTGGCTACCGTCAACGTCGGCATCACACATTATTATAATCTTATGGTAACGAATCTTATCAAGATTTACTGCCTTACTATCCTCGTCGGTACCAATGGTGATGCCAAGCGCTTTCATTATATTGCTAATTTCTTCACTTTCGTAAACTCGGTGAAGCATAGCTTTTTCAACATTCAAGATTTTACCACGCAAAGGCAAGATTGCTTGGAAGTGACGGTCACGACCCTGTTTTGCAGAACCACCTGCCGAATCACCCTCAACGAGGAACAATTCGCATTTTTCTGGATTTCTGTCGGAGCAATCTGCCAATTTACCGGGAAGTCCGCCACCTGTCATTGCCGTCTTTCGTTGAACATCGCGTGCCTTACGAGCGGCAATACGAGCACGAGCGGCCAACACAACCTTGTCAACTATCGCTTTGGCTTGTTTCGGGTGTTCTTCCAAATAGTATTTCAGCATTTCGCTCGTTGCCTGATCCACAGCACTCGAAACCTCGGAGTTACCAAGCTTCGTCTTCGTCTGTCCTTCAAACAATGGTTCCATAACTTTTACGGAAACAACCGCTGTCAAACCTTCACGGAAGTCATCGCCGCTAATCTCGATTTTCTGTTTTTCCAAATTACCTTGGTCATCGGCATATTTCTTCAACGTACGCGTCAAACCACGACGAAAACCTTCCAAGTGAGTACCACCTTCAATGGTATTGATATTATTTACATAGGTATGGACATTTTCACTAAATTCAGTGTTATATTTCAAAGCAATCTCAACAGGAATGTCGTTCTTTACCGTGTCAATATAAATAACGTCTTCAATCAACGCTTCGCGAGAGCCGTCCAAATACATCGCAAACTCCTTCAACCCCTCTTCAGAATAGAAGTTTGAGGTTTTTGGCTTGCCTTCGGCATCAAGTGTACGCTTGTCGGTTAACTGCAATCTTACACCTTTATTAAGGTATGCCAATTCACGCAAACGGTTTTCCAATACATAATATTGATACACCGTTGTCATAAAAATGGTGTCGTCAGGCCAGAATGAAACCTCCGTTCCAGTAGTATCTGCCGTTCCTATCTCCTCAACTCCCGTTTGTGGCTTACCTTTCGCATAGGTCTGCTGATAGATTTTGCCATCACGACGAACTGTCACCACGCATTTATTAGAAAGAGCGTTCACACACGAGACACCCACACCATGAAGACCACCAGAAACCTTATATGAATTCTGATCAAATTTACCACCGGCATGAAGTTCTGTCATAATAAGTTCTGCTGCGGAACGACCTGTTTCTTTATTTATACCAACAGGAATACCACGACCATTATCTTTAACTGTTATTGAATTATCTTTATTAATAACTATCTCAATATTA
>JAEEQV010000319.1:0-3131 GCA_016285445.1 Bacteroidales bacterium | reverse complement strand
AGAAAAACCTATGCTACTATTGGACTTTTGCAACTCCATATCGTACGATAGGTACGCTGAATTATAACCGCCCTGCGACAAGTATTTCGTACGAAACGACGTGAAAGCATGCGGACACGAAGTGGTTCCGACAAATGCAGGATTGAGATATACATAATTATTATATATCTGCGAAAAGTCGGCATATTGTGCAAAACAATCTGTCGTACATATTATATATGTGCAAACAATGGAAAATATTCTTTCTATGAGCAAACGTTTTTTCTTCACGTCAAAACATTTGTGACTTAATTACTTGTAAACCGTGCGATTTCTTGTAACGTGATTTTTCGCTCATATATTGCCTTACCCGTAATAACTCCGTCAATATTTTTGTCATTCAACGCATAAATGTCATTCATCGACGAAATTCCTCCACTCGCAATCACAAACAAATTCGGGAACTGTTGCTTGATTTTTACATATAAATCCACATTTGATCCTTGCAACATACCGTCTTTGCTAATGTCGGTACAGATAATCTTTGAAACTCCTTTTGCCGTATAATCACGCAAGAAATCAAACATATTCAGTTCCGTGCCTTCCTGCCAGCCACTAACGGCGATATTTTCATTTTTAACATCGGCACCGAGAATGATTTTTTCGCTGCCAAACTTTTGCAACCACGACAAAAACACCGACGGATTTTTTACCGCTATGCTTCCACCCGTGACCATGCTTGCCCCCGACTCAAAGGCAATGCGCAAATCCTCGTCGGTTTTCAAACCTCCACCAAAATCAATCGTTAGATTTGTGTGAGTGGCAATGTTTTCCAACACTTTATAATTGACTATACGACTACTTTTTGCGCCATCCAAATCAACCAAGTGAAGACGTTTTATGCCGTTCGCCTCAAATTCTTTGGCTACTTCTAAGGGATTTTCGTTATAGATTTTCTTTTGTGCATAATCGCCTTGCGAAAGACGGACGCATTTTGCGTCAATTATGTCTATTGCGGGAATTATTTCTATCATTCTTTTCTATGTATCTGTTGTAGAGACGTTGCGCGCAACGTCTCTATGAAATCACATTATTTTACAATTACTTGTTGCACAACAACATCGTTTCCTGCCGTCATCTTCACTGCATACACACCAGAGCGCAATGCCTGCGTGAACGTGTATGAGCCACTTTCACCCGAAGTGATTGCCTTTGCCACCGTGTGGCCGTTCATATCGACAACGTCAAGAGAAACTAATTTTGCATCTGTCTCAAATGTCACAAGTATTGACGAAGCAATGCTATACGACTGCATCGTTGAAGAGGCTGCCTTAACTGTCGGAACGACTGTACCTTCCTCTTTTTTCGTTACACCAAGAATATCAATATAGTCGAACGACATCCATTTCCACGACGCCTTGATTTGCACAGTATTTTCTCCTTCCTTCAGCGGAATCTTTGTGGTATAAACACCCCAAATTGTCGATTCAAACATCATCGTCTCAATTTGTTTTCCGTTTACTATCAAATCCTGCCCTTTCGGAGCCTGATAGTTGCACATATAACCAACGAACATATCGTATGTACCAGCTTTCGGTGCAATGATGCCATTGAACGTAACAGTCTCAAATTCAGTAACATCAAGATATTTACCGTTACTGCACGTTTTGTCTTTCACAACACCGCCAGCACCTACCAATACGGCATCTTCGGCCTCCAAACGAAGGCGTGAAAGATTCGTGACCGTAACAACGAAATCTTCTGATTGCGTGTATTCGCCGTCGACATACACACGGGCAAAGAACGTATATTCGCCTTCTTCGTCTGGCACCGTCCAATCATAAACAACCGATGTTTCGGTAAACTCGGCAATCGGCTCGTCAGTATTTTTTAGATATAAATCTATCTTTTCCAACGATTTGCCTTCTGGTACAGTGGCATTTACATTAATCTTGAACACGGTTTTCGGCTCGGCGAAATTTCCGACCTCGGAACTTAGCTCCCCCAGTGCTCGTTCCTCCACACCGAGAATGTCAATATAGTCGAACGACATCCATTTCCACGATGCACCAATAGTGATAGTATTCATACCTTGTTGCAACGGCAACGTCATTTTATACGTATCCCAGTCTTCCGAAGTAAATTCTATCTCGCCTTTGCTTACGCCATTCACCGAAATGCTTTGACGTTTAGGTGCTTCGTAGTTACACATATATTGAATATACACTGGATAATCCCCATCTTCGGGAGCGTAGATATTTTTAAATGTGAGCGTTACGAAATCGTGGAGTGCCATATATTTTCCTCCACTGCAATTTGCATCGGTCGCTGCCGCACTACCACCAGCATCGCTATCGACAAGAATTGCTTTTTCTGCCTCAAAGCGAACTTTCTTCTTATCGGTCACAATCAACGTGAGTGTATCGGACTTGGTGAAATCGTCATTATTATTATACACGATTCCCGAAAATTTGTATTCTCCAAGATTTTCAGCAGCCGTCCACGTGTACGTAAACGGAACCTCGGTCAATGTGGCAATTTTCTCGTCACCAACAAACAAATCAACTTTCGTGACTTGGAAACCACCCGGAGCTGTCGCATTGGTCTCTATCTCCATTTCATCGCCAGGATTTGCCAAGATACCCGAAACCGAGTTCAATTTGATTTTCGGCAACGGAGGAATTACGTGAAACGAAATAGTTTGTAGCACAACATTTTCAGGATTTGCCTTTTCAACCACTTTCAACGTGTACTCGCAATCGGTTGTCATAAGGAATTTTGCCGAGGCATTTGCATCAACTAATTCATCATTCAGATACACATTCGCATCGCCGCCAGTTTTCCACGAAAATGTCACAAATGTGCCACCCTCGACGGTTAAAGGATTTTCATCAACATTCTTTCCTGCCGACGAAGTAAATTCGGTGATACCAAATTCAGCAGGTTGCAAATCTATATAGAACGGACCAATTGGCAGATATACCTGTCCCTCATTCATAAAATTCGTATATAAATTCAAACCTCCCGGACAGCGATCCCATGCGTAACGGATGGCAGTAAACGGTTCATCACACGAAACGGTGACTTTGTTGTCAGCCAAAACAGCATTTGCAAATTTCAACTTGCCAGACTGGGTAAGTACCGAAAACCAT
>JAEEQV010000318.1:0-3134 GCA_016285445.1 Bacteroidales bacterium | reverse complement strand
AGGGCGCATCGACCCAAATGGGATCCAAGCTGACGGTTCATTTTTCATACGACTTTTCAATCGACAAACACGAAGTCACCTGCAAAGACTACACCAAGCTCATAAAGAAAACAAATTGCGACAATCCCGAATTGCCTATAACCAACGTCACCTTTTTTGATGCCGTACTTTTCGCAAACCAAAAAAGCAAAGACGAAAAACTGGATACAGCCTACAGCTACACAAGCGCAACATTTGATTCCGAAGGGCATTGCACAGACTTGATAGGTTACGCGTTTCATGCAGACCGAGATGCCTACAGGCTCCCTACCGAAGCCGAATGGACTCTCATCGCCACAAAGAACTGGAATCCGCAAAAAGGTTGGAACGCCAGCAATTCCAATTACAAATTACACAAGCCCTGCACTGCAAATTCAGGCGAAGACTTTTGTGACCTCGCTGGAAATGCCATGGAATGGGTAAACGACTGGAAGAGTGTCCTTCTTGATACGACCATAACAAACTACGCGGGAGCTCCCGATGGCGGAAACATCGGTGAACGCGTTTTAAAAGGCGGAAGTTACCGCAACGAGGCGGCCGCGACACTAATCGAAAATCGCGGTGACGTTTACACAGTCACATCTTCAACAAAAGCAGATTATGTCGGTTTCAGGCTTGCATTCGGACAAATCCCGGACGCCGTTTGGATGGATGCACAAGGAAGCACAACATCTAGCCCAATCAACGTACTCACAACATCTGCCCAACTAAAGAAAACAACTCAGACATACCAAAACAAGCTTGTATTCCGCATCAATGAAACAGGCAACATCGCTTTCATCAACTTCGCAAATGCGACACCCTCGGTCAAAGAAATTCACGACACCATCGATGCATACCACCCCACGCTTTCACCCGACGGAAACTTTGTTGCATATTCAACAAAGTACGAAGGCATCCCGGGAAAATCCGAACTCTACGTTCGTCAACTAAATTCTAATGAAGCCGATAAAATAAAACTCGATGTAGAAAGTGCAGCCATCCCGCGCTGGCGAGTTGTCGGTGCCGACACAGAAATCGTTTACGTGTCAAGCACCGAAAACAACGTCGACGAAGCTTCATGGAAAAAAGGCTCCACCTGGAGCGTACCTTTTGCAAACGCTAAATTCGGCAAGCCCCAAAAATTGTTTGACGGGACATTCAACGGGGGCGTTAGCACCAATGAAAAAATCGCCATTTCTGGAGCAAGGCTCCTCCGCGCAAACGTAAACGGCAAAAACGAAACGTGGTACAACAAGGAACAAGCATGTAATGCCTCGTTCTCGGAGCTCACAAAACAAACCTTATTCCTAGACTTTGGTGGAAAAACGGGAAAGGAATTTTCCGGCAAAAAATATGCCACACATGAGCAACTTTTAATTGCTGACAGTACAGGCAAACTCATAAAGATGATTCCTGCTCCAAAAGGTTACACATTCGACCATACAGAATGGGTTCACAATAAAGAAAATCTCGCTGTTGCAACACTCACCGATATTAACGGGGCTCATCCTAAAATCGTTCTAGTCAGCACAAAAGATTCGAGCATCACAGAACTCGCTAACGGATCTGAATTATGGCATCCAGATTTCTGGACAGGCAAGCCGCAAAATTTTGAAACAACGCTTGACTTAGACAGTGCAGGTCAATACGAGCTCAACGCGCCATTTACAGACCACAGAGTCACAACAATGACACGCTATGACATGGAATTACTTTACAAGTACCGCGATTCCATCAATGTTTTAATTTCCGGTTCGTCTAGGCCATGGACAGGAATAAATCCAATAATTTTAAACAACTCCAAAAAAGGGATTTTTGCAATCAACACAGGCAATTCAGCCGTAGATTTATCCGTTGCTAAAAGAATCTTCTTTGGATACGGAATAAACCTCTTGCCTAAATTTAAGCTCGCCGTAGTTTCATTTGACTTAGATATTTTATTCCAGCGCCACGAAATTTCGCCCAGCTACTGGGACCTTGTTTATAAACTCACACCTGGATTTGCTTACGACGAGTCCCATGATTTTTGGAGCAAAGGATATCCCAACGGATTATATGAACTCACTTGCGACGCTTACAGCATCAACAGCGAAAAAAAATCAGAAGAACAAGACATGCTAGGATTCGTCCAATACCCCAGTGGCGGCTGGCAAGGAAACGCCATTTTAGCAGATACCACCTACATGGACGATTTCAATAAAAATCCAGCAGACATGTTGCTTGAAGAAATTGAAGAATTTATCCAAGAAGCCCAAAAACATAACATATACCTCATCGGAATCATCTTCCCGCTATCACCAGACTACAAAAAGACAGGAGCCTTCGGGCTCTATGGGCTGCGCAGATCGGTAGCAAAAGAAATGATTGAAAAAATTCAGAAATACGAGAAAAAATATTCCCATTTCAAACTAATGGACGAGAACAAAATGGGCGATCACGATTACACAGACGAAATGGCAATGAACTACGACCATCTTGCAATCAAGGGCGCGGAACAATTGACGAGCCGTCTGGATTCCGTGATTCAAACTTTAAAAATCGATTGGGGAAAATAATTTAGCATTTGCAACGACGATTGTGATAATCAATGGCGTAATAAGTCTTTTTGTCTTCGTACATACGCTTGTCAATCTCTTTGAGAACTTGGTCAACATTACACTCAGCCATATCAAACACGCCATAGCCAATCGACGCTGAAAGCTTGTATTTTTTTTCGTGAAGATTGTTAAAGGCATTCAAATTGTCTTTAATCGAATTTCTACAATTTTCTGCAATTTTTTCATTATCTTCATTCAGCACAATCACAAATTCGTCACCAGCGTATCGAATTACAGCGCCTTTTTGCCCCATCTGCGGAGTCGGCAAAAGCGAATTCGTCAAGGAAGATTAAAAAAGCAGTTTGTCCGTATCAATTTGCCGGGTGCATAAAGCGACCCGGCTTTTTCATTTGCATCTATGACGACGATCATGCGATTCCGTCTCATAAAACAATCTTTTATCTTCATACATGCGTTTGTCTATAATTTCAAGCATTTCGTCAAAAGAGCTTTCGTTCAAGTCAAAGATTCCTAAGCCAATAGAAACCGAAAGCTTGTATTTTTTCAGTTGAGCCG
>JAEEQV010000317.1:0-3172 GCA_016285445.1 Bacteroidales bacterium | reverse complement strand
TCCAAGAAGTTAGTTTCCGCATAGAATATAAAATAAGAAAAGAAAGAGGCGGACACATCTATGACCTACGAGGTGTTCGTGGTCAACGAGGAAGAAAACTCGCTACATTTTGTTTTATTGGAATTGGGGCATACCATTTCAATCCTAAATCAAAAATTGACGGTCAATGGGTTGCTTTACAACCGATAGGAACCGAGGGACAACGTTATATGGCGACACGAAGAGGATATTCGTTGTACCAACTTTGTATCCCTATGGGTGTGATTGGAAAATATACCATAAATAAACAATGGGCCATCTCGGGAGAAATCGGCGTACGATTCTTATTTACCGACTATCTTGATGACGTGAGTACAACATACGCAAACCCTGATTTAGTAGCATTATACGACCAAACGGTTCCCGCTATGACAGCTCGCCATTATGTTGATCCCGCCTATGACAGACGTTGTTATTCATACGTTGGATACCACTATTACAACGAGCAACGCGGAGACCCATACGATAACGATTTCTATATGTTTATTATGATTTCTGCTCATTATAGACTAAAAGAAAACAAAGCTGGTTGGCCTACGTTCCAAAAATAAGCATTGACACATACTTTTTTTCGGTTTTATTCGTTATTTGTTCATGGGTACGGACAAAAAAACTATCTTTGTCCCGCAAAAAACAACAATGGAAGCATTGATACACATAAAACGTAGCATACTTTTTATTGCGATACTTTGTCTTTGTTTCAATTCCTATGGTCAAAAAAAAGATTTTGATTTTGGAATTTTATTAGGAACAATGCAATATAACGGCGACGTAAATATGCGAAGCCCCTATTACTCTCCACAACCTGCTTTCGGCGGTATTTTCAGAAAAAATTTCAACCCTCATTATTCCCTTCGCCTCGGTGCAACATTTGGTAACCTGGCGGCGAATGACGAAGATTTTGATAATGGTTACCAAACAAAACGAGCATATTTCTTTGACGACACTAAAATAATGGAAGCATCGGCAATGCTTGAATTCAATTTTTTTGAAGTGACGAACAACAAAAAAGAAAAAAACTTTTCGCCATTTGTGGTTTTTGGTATCGGTGCCCTTTATCTGGAAAACATAAAATGGTACGAAGCATTTAACATTGCACAAGGATTAGGGTTAAAATATAAATTACTACCGCGACTAGAACTCCGAGGAGAATGGGTATTCCGAAAGACCTTCACCGACAAACTCGATCAATTGGCATATCACGCTAACGATGGATATTTACACTACAAACAAATATCTTTTCAGAAAACAAATGATTGGTTTTCGGTACTTGGTATCTCTTTATTGTTTAATTTTAGCGACGAAAAAATTCCTTGTCCAATATATGAATTGAGGAAATATGACAATAGTAACAAAAGAAGATATTGATATAGCAAAATTACCACAACATGTGGCAATTACAATGGATGGGAATGGCCGCTGGGCGAACAAACGCGGTAATATCCGTCTGCTCGGTCACCAAAAAGGTGTTTCCACAGTTGACACTATCGTTGCAACAGCTGCCGAATTAGGTATCAAATACCTTACTCTCTACACATTTTCTACCGAAAACTGGAACCGTCCGAAAGACGAGGTTTCAGGTTTAATGAATCTTTTGATCAGTGCTTCGGAAAAGAATCTTGAAAAATTAGTAAAAAACAACGTAAAACTTATCACGATTGGAGATTTCGGCAGTTTACCTAAATCTGTTCAAGACTCTTTGCAGAACGTGATAGACAAAACGGCTACGAACACAGGTTTAACCTTGATCTTAGCCATAAGCTACAGTGGTCGTTGGGAAATTACCGAAATGGCAAAATCCATAGCAAAAGAATGTTTGAGCCACAATCTTGCCATTGAGGACATAAACGCCGAAACCATTCAACAACATTTATGTACAAAAGACATTCCCGATCCCGAATTATTGATTCGGACAAGCGGAGAATATAGAATAAGCAATTTCCTTCTGTGGCAATGCGCTTACACCGAATTTTACTTTACCGACACGTTATGGCCTGACTTCACAAAAGAAGAATTCTACAAAGCCATTATTGACTACCAAAACAGAAAACGTCGCTTTGGAAAAGTTGACTCACAAATTTAACGCACACTCAATGAAAAAAATACAAACAGTCCTATTCCTTCTACTGAACCTACTTGCAATTTCAACATTTGCACAAGTAAAGAAATATACCATCGCTGGTATTGAGGTAGAAGGAACAAAATATCTTCAAGCACCGCCAATTATCAGAACAACAGGATTATACGTCGGACAAGAAATTTCGGTTCCTGGACCAGAAATAACCGCCGCGATAGAAAAACTGTGGGAACAAGGAATGTTTGCCGACGCAAAGATTTCGGCATCAAAAATTGAGGGCGACAATATTTATCTGACTATTTCCATCATTGAACGCGCACGACTCAATACCGTCAGCATCATTGGCGTAAAGAAATCACAACAAAACGACATAAAAGATCTTTTGGACTTAAAGTCTCACATGCAAATCACCGAGAACCAAAAGGATATGGCAATCAAAAAAATAAGGGACTATTACGATGAAAAAGGTTACAGGAATGCCAGCATTCGATTGGAAGAAAAAAATGACAGCACATCATTCAATACTTCTAACATACTGATATATATTGACAAAAACGAGAGAGTAAAAATTGACGACATTGTATTTTCCGGTAACGAGGCTCTCACCGACAAGAAACTTCGCCGAACGATGAAGAAAACCAAGAAAAAAGCATGGTACATTCTCAAAAAATCGAAATACATTGCCAAAGATTACGAGACAGATAAAAAGGCTATCATTGAAAAATACAAGAAACAGGGCTATCGCGATGCAAAAATCACCAAAGACACGGTTTACGCCCTTGATTCTACCCTATTACACATCGACATCAATATTGACGAAGGAAAGAAATACTACTTCGGAAACATTTCTTGGTTAGGTAACACTATCTATACCACCGAATTACTGAACAAAATCTTGGCGATAGACAAAGGTGACGTTTATGACGAAAGTCGTCTGCAAGAAAAGATTTTCGGATTGGAAGGAATCAGTTCGCTGTACTTGGACAACGGCTACTTATTCTTCAACGCCGATCCAGTGGAATTAGGTTCAAACAGCGATTCCATCGATATTCAGAT
>JAEEQV010000015.1:0-16611 GCA_016285445.1 Bacteroidales bacterium | reverse complement strand
GCTTTGATCAACAAATGAGAAGAATATGTTTCCTGTAAAGTCGGAAACACCCGTAATGTTAGCGTAGTATTCATCGCCAACAGCTATATCTCCATATACAGACGACACTGTAGCACTATTCGAGCCATCAAGTTCTATTGGAAGATAACAATCAACTTGTTTTTGTTCATATACCAATGAGTAATCGGTAAGTGATAATGAATACATCTTAACAGAATTAAAGTCTGCATTCGTTGATGTTACATCTGGGAAGCAAGAGATGTTAAGAAGTGGATTCATCAATTCTACCGCAGTTTCATCACAAGCACCCTCAATTCGCGAAACAACAAGTGAACCTTCAATTTCAAATTCCTCACCTTCTGTTACATAATAGTCGTTGTAATCAGAAAATTCAGCGTAGAAGCAAGCTGCTTCACGGTTATCAATCAATCCTAATGAAACCTTACCTGTGAAATCGGCAATACCTTTAAATCTATACTCTACTTGGTCGCCAAATCCAGGAGCATACGTATCTACGCCAAGCGATTCGTAAGCGACAGTAGTTGTACGCCAATTGTCGGGAATTTTATCATCATCAATATCGGCACCCCATTCATCATAAGACAAATCGAATACTTTCACGTAATTTGGAAGCACTTCACGTTTCTTGATTGAGAAGTTCGACTCGCAGAGATAGAATGTTCCTTCTGTATTATTTGGTCGGATAAGTCTTGTAAGTTCAAATCCTTCTGAATAATCAGCAGATGAATTTGCTACGATTTCAAAACTAACTGTTGTTTCAGTCGTTACGCCTTCCAAAAGATAAACCTTCTGTTGTTCTGAAATTGATTTCAAAAACGATTTATCCGTTAAGTCCAACCACATTTCACCAGAGAAAGTTGGTGTAATCGTCAACTCAACATCATATACGTCACCAACCGTAGGAACTCCGTCAATATGATAATTGTCGCCATATTGTCCCGTAATCTGTATTAGATTTCCGTCACATTCAGGTTGTTGTTGTTCTTCTTTCGTCAACGTCAAATCAGAAGAGCAGATGGTGTAAATATCCGAAGTGCTTTCTGGTGCGTCAACATCGATATGGAACACATAATATGTAGAAGCATATCCATTATCAGTTATTTTGATAGATGATGTGAGATTAAATGCCTCATCTTTTGTAACCTCAAATGAATACGTACCAGATAATGGTCTAAAGTCGTGAGCATCGTACAAGTACAATGACATTGTACCTGTAAAGTCTGCCGTACCAGTCCAATCTAATGTATAAACATCATCTTTTGACATTGTTCCATCAACAATATCAGTCACTACTTTTGAACCGTATGACCTCATTGCAATCAATTCTCCTTCACAAGAAGAAACTTGACTTGGATAGAATGTCATCGAGTAGTCAGTGAGCATTACTTTATGATCAAACGATGCATCGAATTTCTCAGAAGTTGATGTTACATCAGGATTACACAATACCACAAGTGATGGGTAATATGAAACTGTGCCATTGCCCGTAGCGGAAACAGCAAGGTAATCATTCACCACAAATGTTTCTCCTTCAACAACAGGGAATTCGATTACATGTTGTGAAACTTCACCCCACCAACCAGCAGCTTCACTTGGATCAATCATGTAAAAATGAAGCGTACCTGTAAATGTTGCAACACCCGTCATATTTACAGCGAACACATCGCCCAATGTCGGGGTCCAACTGCTACCTGTTGCGTTATAAACAGCAGCGGTAAACTCGTCGAAATTTTCTTGCCATGTGTCTGAAATAAGATCGCCATCTTCATCGGTTCCCCATTCATTGTATGGTGTTACAAATTCTTTTACATACGGTGATTTTTGAACTTTCTCGAATGAGAATTCTGATTCACAAATTTGAATCAACGATGAAGTCGGTTCAAAACCATCAGCATGATGAGGAACAAATACTTCCAATACATATTCTGGGTTAGAAGAAGTTGCAGCAGAGAATGTCAAATCTTGATTTATTGAGAACATCTGATTTGCCACCACTGCAAATTCAGTTGCCGTACCAAGTGCCTGATAACCACCTACTTCATCAGACATATCAAGTACTGTCAATTGAATTGTGCCCGTAAAGTTTGGCATAGCTTTCCATGTCAAATTGTACGTTTCTTCTTCGTCAGTAACATCGTTAGCGAATGTTCTTCTAAGCGGCATAAATTCGGTAGTCGTACCCAATGAAAGAAGTGTTCCGTTACATTCCATCGGCAAATCAACAACCGTAAACTCGCATGTGTAACTACCCGAACATCCTGTATTTCTATCTGTTCCAGTTAATGTAACAGCTGTATAACCAGCAGTTTCAAAATAAATTGATTGATGATTTGTCGTTGGTTTTTCAAATGTAATTTGTTCAGATTCCCATAGATATTGCAATGAAGAACCTTCTGCCACTGATACAGTTGGTTTCCAAGAGGAACCGACAATCGTATCGGTTGGACAATCGAAGAATACTTTTGGAGTTGTGCTTCTAACTACCGTAAACTGAGTAAGACGTTTTCCAGAACTATAATCATTAATGTAATATGTACCTTCATGGCTACAAACAATTAATAACAGATTAGGATCAAGCAATTCATATCTCTCTGGATCATTTCCATTTTCATCTGTCACAATGAATCCTGCATCAGGGAAGGACTTACTTGCTGTAACATATACATATGCGGGTTCTTCACCACACATATATAATCCACTGTATTCGTATGTAACAGGCTCTTCATTGACCGTAATCAATGCTATAGCAACTTTTATTCCATCAACTACAGCATATACATTGAATGTACCTGTTTCAAAACCAGTAACTACTCCGTTAGAAACCGACAACTGTTCATCGGCAATCCATTCAAAGTCGTTTTCGTATTTTGTACCGTCATATAATAATGAAAGTTCCACACCGTCGCCACCGATTTCAATAGTATCTTTTTCAGGAGAAAGGCTGAACAACGCTGGATTGAACGGAACGACATAGATTGTTTTTGAAGTCAATTCACTTGAACAACCGTCTTGGTGAGTCTGTGCCTCAAATACATACGTTCCTACCTGAGCGAACGTGAATTTCATTTTGCTATTGTTGCATACATCTGTGTCAGGATTAATCCATTCAAGACATTCGCCTGTAACATTTTCATCGTCATAGTACCATGAGAATGTTGCTCCTGCACCGCACGACGTACATAAGTTCAATGTTTCAAGACAAGAAGCTTCAAGAGTAATTTCTTGCGTTTCACCGAAATACACAACCGTATCAACTTCATTGTACATATTGATACCTGCCTGCAAATAAGGTCTTCCGTACGCATTTACATTTTCAACAACAATTGTCGTGTCGTTGATTCCGTCATTGTCATCATCGTTGATAGTTATCAACTGGAATCCTTGACGACCAGCATACGGATAGTCAAATTCTATATATGCTTCCTTACCTTCAACAGCAACTTTCAGATTCGAAGCCCAATCGTGATTTACCGTCAACGATGGATCAATGTCCTTGTTAGATGTAACTGTGAACGATACATGGCCACCTTCTGCACCGTGACACCAAGTAACTTCTTCAGGAACAAAATATTTCTGTGCACCTTCAGCAATTGTGAAACGGCAGGTATCGCTATAACCGAAACAGCCCGTTTCTGCATCTTCCATTGAAAGTACCACCCAAACAGGACCGGCAGTTTCGAATGTAACTGTCTGGCTCATACTGTTTGCATTTTCAAACGAAATACCGTCGGAACTCCATTCATAACTATATGAACTTCCTTCGGACATTGGAGCGGAAACATTCCATTCTCCGCCAACAACAGCCTCAGTTTGAGTAGGACAAGAGAAGAACGGACGTGGATTTTGGTTTACAACAACTGTAAATGAGCCGACAGTTTGGCCATTTGAAGTAATATAATATGTACCGCTATACAATTTTGAATGTTCAATTTTTGCATAATCCGCGATTACCACAGCTTCAACTGGTTCGCCATCAGGAGACATTACGCCAAATGTTTCTGTATTTATCTCATTATCAGAGTTAATTACCACCTTACCGTCTGAACCGTAACAGAATACGGTATCGGTTGCCCAGAATGTTGCCGGGACTGCCTTAACCGTTACTGGATATTTTGCCGTATCGGCACACGTTCCATCTGTTGTTGATACAATACAGAATACTTCAGCTCCTTCTTCAATATCAGATTCGCTGAATGAACCTTTGGCGATTGTTTCGGTGTCGTAGCTTTCAACACCGCCACCCCATGCATACGTGAATGTTGCAGTAGCAGGCATATTTGACGCAGAAAGTGTAGCAGAATATTCAACTTCTGTATCAACTGTTGCTTCGGTCGGTCCACTGATTGTAACCGTAGGAGTAGGATAAACCATCACTGAAGTTTCTGCCGTTCCTACACAATTTCCAGCTCCTGTTACTTGGCAGAAAATTGGATAATGTCCATCGTATGTTGCAACAAATTTCGGATTTCCAGAAGTTGCGTCGTCAAAGTTATCAGCGCCACCCCAGAAGAATGAGCCATCTGAAAGATTCATGCTTGCTTCAAGTTGAACTGTATCGCCAACACAAACAACACTTTGCAGAGCAGTGATAGTAACCGTTGGTTTCTCATTTACCGTTATCGTAAAGGATTTCTTTTGGGTTCCGTCTTCTACAATATAATATGTATAGTCTCCCGCTGTTGTCATTGTAGGAGTAAGAGTAACATATTCTTCATTGTCAGCCGTGTAAATAGTCTCATTATCCGCTGAAACAACAACGAATGAAGCAGCTGGTTCTGCCGTGATAACAACCGTAGCAGATTCGCCTTGGCAGACAGTCAACGTAGATTTTTCTGAGATTGTAAATTCTGTTTCAACAGGTTCTTCTACCGTAACCGTCAACGTGTCGGCATTTGTACAAGTTTTGTCATCTGTTACACGACAGATAATCAATTTTTCGCCCGTTTCATCGAATGTAGGTTTCACTCTCTCTGCTTCACCAGAAACATCACCTAACCATTCATACGAGAATGTTGCACTTGTATTATCGGAACTAACATTTGCTACGTATTCAGCTTGAACACCCACGGTTGCAAATGGAGAACCATCAATATGAACTTCAGGTTTTGGGTTAACCGTAATAGTGAATGATGCTTTTGATTTTCCATTTTCTATAATATTATATGTAGAAGTTGTTGTTGCATTAAGTTGTATTGCATGATAATATTCAGCTACCCCAGAAAAAACTGTTTCGTTATCTTGTGAAACAATTTCAAATGTCCCACCTGGTTTATCTACACTAAAACTAACCGTAGTAGATTCGCCCTGGCATACAGTTAACATAGATTCATAGAGCGTGTATTTTGATTCCTGCTGAGTTTCTTTGAAACGCACCAATGTGGTGGCATAATATTCCTTATTATTATATGTAACAGTAGCCGAAACTTCTGTTGAACTTCCAGCTGTCGACAACGCCTTTATATAGAAACAACCTTTATTTTGTGTTTCCATAAATTGAACACCACCTTCTGTGTCGTCAAGAGCAATTGTTACAAGATCAAGGTTGTAGTTTGGCTCCTCGATTGTAATGTTCAGACAAACATACGTGCTGTCGCCAATCGTTATTTCATATTCATCTTGTGGGAATGAAACCGAAACAACTGGTTGTGCTTCGGAAATACTCAAAGCCATTTCCGTTCCATATCCACAAGAACTATTACAACTGATACGATAATATTCGTCAGCTTCGAAGAATGTTACCGTAAACGTTGTTCCCTCGAAGGAATCGGCAGTATAAGAACTTGGATCGGCAGGAGAATTAGAATCACCGCCATACATTTCAACAACCCAATTGTAAGTCACACCCGAAACAGGATTTGTAACCGTAAATGTAAGAGGTTCATTCGTCACACCTTCTTCAGGACCTTCAACTTCGAGACTAGAGTCAAGAATAGTCAATGTAGAAGTACAAAGTTGCTCTGTCTTATCGGAATTCCAGACTGTTACATTGTATGTACCAGCAGGAATATTTTTCAATTCAAAATAAATTTGGTCGCCATCGGTTCTTTGAGTAGTTAACTCGTTTGTACCGAACGTCATCACATATGAACCTTCAACCACATCGGAAGCAGTTACAACGAACTCGCCTTCATCCCATTCGTTGAAGCAAGTAGTGACTGCCTCAGCCGTATATGTGATTGGATCTGCTGATTGAACAGACAAAGTCACATTTGCATCAGGCGAAAATTCAAGACCATCGCTTGTTCCTGTTACCGTATAACCACTTGGTAAATACGGACTCATTTGGGAAGCGATACGTTCGTAATTATAACCCCAAATTGACTTTCCGTTGACATTGAAACTTGATGTATTATCAATGCTTAGATTGAAGCCGTCATCGTCGCCACCACCTAAGAAAATTCCGTCAGTCAGTGTAACAGATGCATTATTGGTAAGAGTAATCATACCTTTTGCCATCCATTGCACACCATTCAAGTTCAAAGTAGCTCCATCAATCGTAAGTACATCAGAACCGTTGGTGTTGGAATTTTCCAATGCAGTATTAAGAATACCACCACCTGTTATGGTACGGCTCGCCATACCTTGAATCGCACCAAAATTAATGGTATGACCATTAGTGTTGAGTGTAAATGAACTATTAAGAGTAATTACGCTGTCTGCCTCGGAAATGTCATCCAATACAAGAATTACATCACCAGACTGAACTGCATTCAACGCTTCCGTCAAAGTAGAATATTTTGTACCGTCAATTGAACAGACTGCATTAACAACCTCTAAAGAATATGTGTCAGAGGAAGTACAGCCATTTTCCGTTGCCTCACATTTTACAACAAAGTCACCTGTATTCAAAAATGTTATGCTTACACCCTCTCCGTCGGTAGCACCGACAAACGTATGGTCTGCATTATCAACCGACCACGTGTACGACAATGTTTCATCATAATTTTCATTATAGAATGAGACAGTTTCGCCAACATAAAAATCTCCATCCTCCCAAGAAATAGTTGGTCGAATAGGAGCACCGACTTTCATCGTTGCTGACTCAACAAGCAAATTCAAACTATCGGAAGCATATATCATAACTTCGTATTCTGCTGCTGGCAAATTATTCAAACGGAAATAAATCTCATCCCCATCAGTTGCATCCGAATGATAACTACCATAGTAAGAAGAATATGAAAGCAATACCATAATATAGTCATCTTCTTCAACAGCTTGCGATGCCTTCACAACATATTCATATTGTCCATCATTTTTATAGCAGAATGTTTGTGGTGTAGCGGTATAAGTAATATCCTGCTGAGTAGTACCGCTTGACATTTCAATATTTTTTTGACCTATGGCAGAACAACCATTGCTGGTTACCTCGCAATAGAGCGTGAATGTTCCCTGTCCTGGTTGCAATGCACTGTTAAATACCACAGAAACAGTTTTTTCAGTATTGCTGCCATCAATCGAGGCTCCATCGTAAGGAAGACCACTAAGAGTCCATTCATACGTAACGTCTTGACTTGAAGTATTTGCTGTGAACGTATATGTCTGTCCAGCAAGGAAAGTATCATCGGAAGACGTGATCGTTGGAACGTCAGGTTTTTCATTAATCTGAAGATTCAATACCATAATATCATTTTCCTGACCGACAGGGTAGATATTAAAGTAATATGTTCCTGCAGACACAAATTCAAAAGTGAACGAATTATAACTACCTTCAGAGAAATTTGCTTGTCCGCTACCAGAACCGCTCTGAGGTTGAGCAAGGTTAAGATTTTCACCCTCGAAACTAACATAAGGATATTCGCCTACACAGCCAACAAGCGTTGCCGAGGATCCTGGAACAAATGTCACAGAACCACCATTTGTAACCGTCACTGGAGTTGATGAACCTTCTTCAACCGTAACATACGTAAAGTTATTAGAAGAGCAACCATTTGCATCAGTTACAGCACACCACAATTCATATTGACCAGCGGTATTGAATGTTATATCTGCGTATTGTCCATGATCCATAATCTCAGGTAGAAGCGCTCCTTCTGGTTGTGAACCAATAGTCCAATCATACGTTTCAGCCGTTGCTGATGATGTGAATGTGTATTGTTCGCCAGTAAAATACGTTGATTCATCGCTGAGAATTACTAAATCAGGTGGAGTATTTATAGTAATTGTAGAGGTGGCAACCGTTTCGCCGTCAGCTTTAAGTTCGGCTGTTAATGCGCCACCAGCCGTTGAAATTCCCGATAAATCGAATTCACAGGAATTGTCACCTTTCAAAGTACCTGTAAACGATTCCAAACCTACAACCAACGTAAGTGTGGAAGGGATTGTTGCATCAGCGGAAACAGTATATTTCATATTACCCCCTTTACAGAGAGTTGCATCGGGAGCGATGTAGGTAATATCCTGCTGAGTAGCACCGTCGCTGACAGTCACAAAATAAGTGCCTGCCTCGCTCATACATCCGTTAGCAATGTTATTATAAACAGAGCATTTGATTGTATATGTACCTACCTGGCTAAAAGAAATTTTTGCATATTGAGAAGTACTATCTTGACCCGCAAAAGTATATCCATGAATTTCCGATGTTTCAACACTCCATAAATAATGTTGTGCTTGTGAAGCAGCAAATTGATATTGATTACCTATTATAAACGTTGACTCGTTAATAGTAATTGTCGGTGCCTCAGGAAATTCGAGCACTACTAACGACAATTGTCCCAAATCACGGTCTTCTATATCATAAATCTGATACTTATAACTTGCCTGTTGCCCCGGAAGGACTCCTGCGGAAAGTATGCCGTCGGAATATGTCAAAGTGGGACAACCTGCATCTATTGGTTCAAAACGGTCGATGTCCGTATCATCTTCCACTATGGTGATAGAAAAATCTTGTCCTACACACCCAATTACAATCGTGTTCCCACCAGAAACAAACTCCAATGTTCCTCCATTTGAGATGTATTGTGCCATAGAAAACAGCACCGAAAACACCATCACTAAACTTAATAGAACTCTTCTCATAAACATATAATTTTTAGTCATTTACATATTATTAAACGTCCCCCATTTGCATAAAAGCAAAAAGAGACACAATAATACAACTTTTTTTGACATACTAACACAAATTTGCCGAATTGTTAATAACTTTTGCTGAAATGATTTTGTGATGATATTGTATATATAGGAAACAATGAAAGTTTTGGTACATTAATGATGTGGAGGAGGTGTAAAATGCACACGAAGGAGGTTCCTCACCTCGCGTTGCTCGGTTCGGAAGATGACGGAGCGTGGGAGCATTAAAGGAGGGAGGGGGGGCGAACAAAATTTCAGACCAACAGCATGGTATTTTGCCAATTTTTTCGTAATATTGCATATATAACTAAATGAAAATAGAGCAAACAAATGAAAACATCTATCCGATTTTTTAACGACCGCGAAGTGCGGGCCGTTTGGGACGAAGACCAAAACAAATGGTGGTTTTCGGCAACTGACATTGTACAAGCAATCAACAACGAACCAGATTATGTAAAAGCTGGTAACTATTGGCGATGGCTTAAAAAGAGACTGAAAAACGAAGGGAATGAAGTCGTGAGTGTCACTCACGACTTCAAGTTCGAAGCTCCCGACGGGAAAAAACATGCTGCCGACGCACTTGACGACACCGGCGTTCAAATGTTGGCAAAACATTATCCCAATAATAGAGCGAACGATTTCTTGGATTGGTTCACCTACAGCGACAACACGATTGACGGACAAAGCCGCAAAAAGGCATACGCTCTTTTTGAAAGCGGATTGCTTAAATCGTTGGAACCGGGAAGCATTAAATGCCTGCAACAAATTCACGCATATATTTTTGGCGGATTGTATGATTTTGCGGGACAAATACGCTCAAAAAACATTAGCAAGGGTGGCTTTTCGTTTGCCAACGCCCTGCATTTCCCTATTGTTTTACCTTCAATAGAAAAAATGCCTGAAAACACGTTCGACGAAATAGTTGACAAATACGTGGAAATGAACGTGGCACATCCGTTTATGGAAGGTAACGGTCGCAGCACACGCATTTGGCTGGATTTAATGCTAAAACGTTCGCTGAAAAAATGCGTGGACTGGAGTCAAATCAACAAAAACGACTATTTGGCGGCAATGGAACGAAGCGTGGTGGATGCAACCAGAATTAAAGAACTGCTGAAATCCGCATTGACCGACAAAATTGACGACAGGGAAATGTTTATGAAAGGTATCGATTATTCCTATTATTACGAGGAAAATTAGTAGAGAAGCCAGCATTCCAATTTTCGTGATGGTTGGTTGTAGAGACGCCACAATGTGACGTCTCTACAAAATAAACATCACGGATTGGGGAAAATTTGTATCTTTACCCCAACATTAACACAAACAATCATGGTAAACGAAAAATTCAGAAACAGATTTCGTATTCCGTCTGCACGTGCCACATGGCACAATTATAACGCAGGCACGTATTTCGTCACAATTTGCACCCAAAATCGGGAACATTGTTTTGGGGAAATTGTAACAGACGGCAACGGTGAACCGAAAATGGTGTTGTCGGAAATAGGGGGATATGTGGACAATTGCATTCAAAAAATGGAAACATTACATAATGATGTAATTGTTCCGTTATGGTGTGTAATGCCTAATCATATTCATCTAATTATTAAAACAAATGACACGATGATGCAGAATGTAGAGACGCCACATTGTGACGTCTCTACAAAATCGTCGAACGTCCAAACAATAAAACAATTTGATGATTCCCAATTAAAAAATGAAAAAATGCAATCTACCGCACATCGTTGCGGACGCGTATCGCATATAATATCCCGATTTAAATCATCCGTTTCCCGTTTCGCCAACGACAACGCCATTCCATTCGCCTGGCAAACGCGGTTTCACGACCACATTGTTCGCAATACCGACGAATTGAATCGTATTGCCACGTACGTTCAAAACAATGTGGCACTATGGGAATCCGACAAATACCACGATTTATCCTATAAACAAAAAACCCGATCCTTGCGGGACCGGGTTTTTGTTTTAGTTTGTTCTATTTAGATTATTTCTTAGTCCAAATGTTCAAAGTTACATCGTCAGTATCTTCAGAGAAGCTAACAACTTCGAAGAAACCTTCGCATTTGTCGTTTTTGAAAGCAATTGTAGTTTTACCTTTTGTAACTTTTCTGTCGAATTCTACAACAGTCATGTTAAAATCAGCAGCAGTTGCTTTTTCGTATGCATCAGCAGTTGCTTCTTTGATTTTAGCAAATTTAGTTTCAGAAGCTTGTGCTTTTACAATATCATTACCTGCTTCAGTACCAGAAATGATTTGAACAGGGTCAATTTTTTCCCAAATCTTTTTCCCATTTTCATCAACTTCACCAGTTGGTACTGCAGATGAGAAACAGAAAATAACGTTAGTAGCAACATCACCCAATTCTGTTTGTTTTTGAACACCTTTGTCAAAAGTGTAGAAAGAACCGTTAGATGAATAATGTCCACCCAATGTTACTTGTGTTTGATTGTAGTTTTCTGCTGTTTTTTCATCTTCTTTACCACAAGAAGCGAAAGCCATAAGACCTGCTAAGCCAAGAGCTAAAAATTTTAATTTTTTCATAATACTTTTTGTTTTAAATTGTTAATAAGTTAAATTTTTGACACCACAAAGATACACCTTTTTTTGAATGTGCAACAAAAGATGTGATTTTTTTCGTGAGATGATTTTATACATAATTATTATTGAACGGAAAATACGTCGGGGCATTATCAATAAATCTTGGGACTGTCGTGTGCTGTAGGGCTGTCGTATCACGGAACGGTTACCACAATTATTTGGCTGCCACAATGTGACAGCCCTACATTAAACGAAACGAATTGTCACATCGTGGCGTCCGAATAAACAAACCGTAATGGTGGCTGTAGGGCTGTCGTATCACGGCAGCCGTAACACGATGCATTGGTCACATTTGGCAGGCTGACACAATGTGACAGTCCTACAACAAGCCTACAGCAACCCCACAACATCACGGGTAAAATTGTATCAGAATGGATTTTTATAAATTACTGCCCCCTTGCAACAACGATTCCAAATCCTTGTTGTTTGGCGTAGATTCTATCAGTTTGGGAAGATTTATCTGGTCGGTTACCAAATACGAGACGGGAAAATCCACAATCAACATTTTATAAAATGCATACGCCTCGGCCTTGGTCCGAAAATCGCCCACACGAATTTTGAAAAATGGTGGCTGATAAATCAGATACGCACCCACGTCGGGATATTTCGACAAGAAAATTTTTCTCGCATTTTGTGCCTCGGAACGAGAATTCGTCCCCGAAGAATTGTAAATCTGGACACGCCAACCAGAAACTTTGCCTTCATTCGCCTTGTTGATGGCAATATGACGTTCTATCAGTTCCGCTATGCGTGCATCCTGATTGATAACCACAACGCCTTGCCCCTCCTGACCGCGAGCAATGATTTCCTCCACACTCAGAGAATCCTGGGCGAACGCCGCAACGGCAAGCATTGTAAATACTATGGTAACAATTTTTTTCATCGAAGAAAAATTCTTGCCAAAAGTAAGAAATAAATTGAAAATATGTTTTGAAAAATCCACAATATTTTTGTTATCCTGTTCTTCACATTAAAGTCTTTTTAATTCCCAACACTTAATTTTTAATTCTAATTTTCTATCTTTGTCGAAAATTACGGCTATGGCAAACAAAATCTATTTTGACCACGCAAATATCGGTTACGACGAGGACAACCCCATCTTAACCGACGTTTCGTTCTCTATAGGAGAAGGCGAAATCGTGTATCTTATCGGTAAAACGGCAGTTGGGAAATCAAGTTTGTTGAAGACGATGTACGCCGAAATCCCTCTTCTGGACGGAGAAGCTGTCATTGCCGACTACGATTTGACGAAAATCAAGCGAAAAAAAATCCCGTATCTTCGTCGTAAGGTATCGGTTGTGTTCCAAGACTTCCAACTTTTGTCGGATAGAAATGTGCACGACAATTTGGTCTTTGTGCTGAAAGCAACGGGCTGGTCGAAAAATTCACAGATTCAGGCCAGAATCACCGAGGTGCTTACCCAAGTGGGGCTTGCCGACAAAGAATATAACATGCCTCACCAACTTTCGGGTGGCGAGCAGCAACGTGTGGCAATTGCCCGTGCGCTTTTGAACGATCCTGAAATTATTTTGGCGGACGAGCCAACGGGAAATCTCGACGACGAGAGTTCCGACGAGATTTTCCAATTGTTTCATTCCATTGCAAAGGCGGGCTGCACCATTTTCCTTGTGTCGCACAACACACTCATGATGCAACGATATCCTACACGTACTCTCCAATGCGAGAACGGCTCGGTTCACGAATTTGTGAAACCGGAATCTGTCATTGATTTTGAATCTTTAATGCAATAGCAGATGGAAGATACGAATGTCCTTGACAATCTTGAATCCGAAGAATATAAATACGGATTTTCGTCGAATGTGGAGACCGACGTGTTTCCGCCCGGATTGGACGAGGACATAATCCGTCGTATTTCCGCAGTCAAGAATGAACCCGAATGGTTGTTGGAATTTCGTTTGAAGGCTTATCGCCAATGGATTACGATGAAACATCCCACATGGGGGCATTTGAAATTCGACATCCCTGATTTTCAAAGTATTAGCTACTACGCTCAACCTAAGGACAAGGCGAAATACAATTCACTTGACGAGGTTGACCCTGAAATAATCGACACGTTCAACAAATTGGGCATTCCGTTGGAGGAACAAAAAGTGCTTTCGGGCGTTGCCGTCGATGCGGTGTTTGACAGTGTGTCGGTTCACACGCAGTTTCGTGAGCAACTGAACGCGAAAGGTATCATTTTCTGCTCATTCAGCGAGGCGGCACAAACCTATCCCGATTTGGTGAAACAGTATCTGGGCTCTGTCGTGCCTTCCACCGATAATTATTATGCAGCTTTGAACGCCGCCGTGTTCAGCGACGGTTCGTTTGTGTATATTCCCAAGGGCGTCCGTTGTCCTGTGGAATTATCGACATATTTCCGTATAAATGCCTCAAAAACAGGGCAGTTCGAACGCACGTTGATTGTGGCTGACGAAGGCGCGTATGTGAGCTATTTGGAAGGTTGCACGGCTCCTATGCGTGACGAGAACCAACTTCACGCCGCCGTTGTGGAACTGGTCGCTATGGACAACGCGGAAATAAAATATTCAACCGTGCAAAACTGGTATGCCGGCGACAAAGATGGAAAAGGGGGAATCTACAATTTTGTGACGAAACGTGGATTGTGCAAAGGAAATAACTCAAAAATCTCGTGGACGCAAGTTGAGACGGGCTCTGCCATTACGTGGAAGTATCCAAGTACGGTACTGAAAGGCGATAACTCCGTTTCGGAATTTTATTCCGTGGCTGTTACCAAGAACCTGCAACAGGCCGACACGGGTACAAAAATGATTCATATTGGCAAAAACACGAAAAGCACTATCATTTCGAAAGGTATTTCGTTGGGACGAAGCAACAACTCGTACCGAGGATTGGTCAAAGTTGGCAAAAATGCCGACAATGCGCATAATTTCTCGCAATGCGATTCACTTCTGATTGGCTCCAATTGCGGTGCCCACACGTTCCCTGTGATAGACATTCAAAACAATACCGCCACAGTGGAACACGAAGCAACGACTTCAAAAATTGCCGACGACCAAATTTTCTATTGCAACCAACGAGGATTGTCAACCGAAAGTGCCATGAGCTTGATTGTGAACGGCTTTGCGAAAGACGTTCTTACCCATTTGCCAATGGAATTTGCCATCGAGGCAAACAAGTTGATTGCCATTTCATTGGAAGGAAGTGTAGGATAACCGCATTCCCTATCTTAAACGGTAAACGATTTCTCATTTATAAAAATCTACATTTCAAAATAGTTTATCCATAATATGTTTGAACTATCATTGAAATAATTACCTTTGCACCAGAAAAATTATTGACAATAATGAAACGAACAACTCTTGTATTAACCGCTCTACTCGGCGTTTTCACGGCTTTCGCACAAGACAATGAAGGTGAAACGTTGTCGCTTTCGCTCGACGAGGCGAAACAATATGCCGTATCGCACAATAGAACGCTCCAAAATGCTTCGCTTGACGTGCGAATTGCCGAAGCAAACCGCTGGCAGACAATATCTACAATGCTTCCGCAATTGTCGGCTTCGTACGACTACAACAATATGCTGGGCTACGAAATGGAGATGATGGGAATGAAAATCGCCATGCCTCCTTACGGAACACTTGGTTTGACGGCTTCGGTGGCGCTCACGGGAGCTCAGATTGTTGGTATGCAAATGCAGAAAATCGCGATTGACATGTCGGACATTTCACTCAAAAAAAGCGAACGCGACATACAATCAAGTGTAACAACAATTTATATGTCGATTCTCGCGATGGAATCAACGGTTGACTTGCTCGACCAAAACCTCGAAAATTTGAAGAAACTGCACGAAATGACTGAAAACTCAGTGAAGATAGGCGTTGCGGAACAAACCACCGCCGACCAACTTCTTGTGCAAGTAGCAACCATGCAGACGAGCATCAACTCTACAAAACGTTCGTTGGAAATGCTCTACAATTCGCTTATTCTTCAGTTGGGATGCGACGTTACGACAAAATTAGTATTGACCGAAAAAATTGAAAACTTGCTTAATGTTGATTCGGCAATGGAACTGCTCAACACACAGTTTGAACTCGACAGCAATTATAATTACCAACTGTTGAACAAAAATCTTGAATTGTCGAAAAAACAGGTACTTGCCGAGGAAGTCTCGTTCCTGCCGACGGTGAGCGCATTCTATCAATATAGCAACAAGCACTATTTCAGCGACGAAAAAACTATGGATATGACACCGCCAAACGTGGTTGGCGTTTCGGTGAGCATTCCTCTGTGGAAAAGCTGGCAACGGATGAGCAACGTGAAAGAGGCGAAAATTTCGTACAACAAAACGCAAAATTCGTTTGAAACGACCAAGGACGGTTTGCTCATTCAAGACAAGCAACTTCGCTACAACTTGACATCGGCATACGAAACATTTCAAACGCAGCAAAGCAATCTCGACGTGACGAAACGTGTGTTTGAAAATATGGCGATAAAATTTGAGCATGGAGCGGCTTCAAGCCTTGAAGTAACCAACGCAAGCACCAATTTGGTGTCGGCCCAAAGCAGTTACATCAACGCTATGTTGCAGTTAATCACCGCAAAAGTTGAATTGGAAGATTTACTTAATAAATAACGAAATAAAGGGAATTTAGGATATGAAAAAGATTGTAAGAAACACGGTACTCGCATTCGCAGCTTTAGCAATGGTTGGTTGCGGTCAAAAAGGGGAATCGGCACAAAACACTGAAAATGACTCGGTTGTACAAAAAGAAGTAGTAAAAGTTATTACGTTGCAAGAACAAACAATTGCAAAAAATCTCGACCTGACCACAACACTCGAAGGTTACGAGACAATGAACATAGCTCCTTCGGTGACTGGCCACATTGAAAAAATCCACGTGGAAGTCGGCGACAAGGTTCGT
>JAEEQV010000316.1:0-3173 GCA_016285445.1 Bacteroidales bacterium | reverse complement strand
AAAATCGTAATCGCAATGTGTATGATACCAATGTGTTCGTACACGCAAGTTTTAGAATGTCATTGCTATGAGGAAATTCCCGACAAGCGGATTGACAAGGCGTATGAGCGTGAAATCAACGAGTGGACTACGAATTATGAGTTCAGCCAATGTGCCGACAAATTTCTCAAACTTTGGGCGGCACAGGCGGAATATGAATATGTACGCCTGTATTACACAATGAACACCGATGGGCGTGTGGCACTGAAAAAGGCATATACCTCATTTTTAAAGATGATTGACGACAAACGGCAATTGCTTTATAATGGCGTTAATACGCAAATCTACGGACGGGAACAGTATATAGGAATGAGTACGGGTTTTATGGATCTCTATCGCTCACAAGCGATTGAATTCTTTGAACTATGGTGTATGTTGGATAGCGTACAAAGCAGTTTGTCCGTAAAACGTCTTGCCACCAAACAAGAAGCCGTTCTTTTGAATGGGAAGCATAAGAACGAAATACAAATGAAATGGTAAATTCAGTATAAATGGTTAAAAATTAAATTGTTATGGAAAATTTGAAAAAACAACATGATGTAAACATTATTGAAGATGATGAGGATGTGGAAGAAATCAAGGATTTTTTCCTTATTGAATCACGATTGAACCCAATCTTTACTTTTGAAAATTTCGTGGAAGAAGATTGCAACGAGTCTGCTATTTTAATGGGACGTTGGTGTGTAAAACCGCACCATCAAGGCGGTGGCGTTATTGATAAATGTTACTTCTATGGGAATACAGGAACGGGAAAAACTCATTTGGTGAACGCAATTGGCAATGCTATTAAGCAAGAATATCCAGAGAAGAATGTACTTTATGTTGACGCCTACACATTTGAACACCAGTATTATTGTGCAACGTTTGATAACGAGAGTGAGGCATTTTTGCGATTTTATAAATCAGCAGATGTGTTGATTGTAGATGATATTCAATTATTTGCAAATAAAGAAGTTACACAACACGCATTTCTTCAAATCTTCAATCATTTAGAACAAAACGGTAAACAAATCCTTTTAACAGCAGATTGTCCCTGCTATGATTTGTTTAAGCATTTTAATAAAAGGCTTTTTTCTCGTATTTCGGGAATGGTCGCAGAACCTCTTAGAACTCCAAATTGCCAAATGATGAGAGATATTCTTTGTAAGAAATATCCTGAGATTAAAGATGAAATCGTTGTTGACTACATTGCTAAAAAAATACCAAGCGATGTGAGAGCGTTGGATGGCGTGGCAAAAACCATAATTGCATATTTGACGAAAAACCCAAAGTTAGACTATGAACGTGTGAAATCAATAGTTTCATTATGGACAGGAAAAAACAATTAGAATTATAAACGATTAAAAATCAATTAACTATGAACAAACTAAACTTTGGAGCATTGATTAAGGCGGAAATGCAACGACAAGGAATGAGCGTTGCCGAAATGGCAAAGAAACTGAACGTGCAACGGCAGACGGTGTACGATATGCTCAAACGTACCAACATCGACGTGGAACGGCTGAAAGACATATCCGATGTGCTTCACAAGGATTTTTTGTCAACCGTCGCTTCGCAAAATGCACAAGAACTTGATTGGTGCGAAATCACTATTTTGGATAATAAGATTTTGATAACGAAACGATAAGCCTTTTCTTAAATTTTACTATCTTTGAAAACTCTAAAAATTAAAGTTATGGACGAAAAAACGTATGAACAAACGATTCACGAAATTCTCAACAATGATTATTGTGGAATTGAAACAATTGTAGACAAGGTATTGTGTCCTATTTTTGAACCTAATTTATTGCTATATCCTGCAACAACAATGACCATTCGTGCTACCTTAAATGCTTGTTGCTATTATGGTCTATATATAGGTAAAATATTTAGGATTACTGCACATCCAATTTATATTTATGACATAGTAGTAAGCAACTACATTGACTTCGAATATGCTCGAGAAAATTTGTCAAATTTTCTTAGTGAATGTTTATGTTTTGCGAATGCTTTTATAATCTTTCACGATGATAAAGATACTGAAAATCGTAGTTGGGAATTCTATTTCGCACGTAAATCAGAGATATTCGCTCTAAAAGAATCTTCATTTGCAATGGGAAAATATTCCAATAGCAAAACATTGGAAGGAAAACTATGCAATCTGTTCGCAAATCGAGATAATATAACCGACGATTTGATTTCACAAACATTTTTACAAGAATCTAAATAATTACAAGTATGAGAACTAATTTAATAGAAAAAGGATATATTCAGGACAAACAAGCATCAGGCTATAAGGAATACGTATTGTATAAGTTAGATAGCAATGGGAATGAGGTCGAGAGAATCTGGTTTTCCGATGAAGATGAAATGAAACGTCGTATAGAACGTTCTTTTATTGACAATGTCCTTGTAAGCGAACTCTTTTTTGATTCTAACGCACAATGTATTGAAGCTATAACTGTAAGCTTCATAGGTGATTATCCTACCGGCAAATATAAGATGCTGTACAATTCAAATAAAAAACATTTGTTCAGAATAGAAGAATATAGAGCCCAAGAATGTGTACTTGTACGAAATAGTAACTATGACGGGACATACACTGTTACCCTTGAAAATAATGGAGTCCCCAGACTTTATTATCAACATTCGGAAGATTTACCATCCGAAGACAACGAGGATGATATTGTTGACGGAGAGATTTTTGAGAAAAGAGATGATGATTTGGTTGCTTGTTATTTCTACAAAAACGGAGTATTGGCGCGAGAAAATGTAAACCATTGTGATAAATATGTGGTAAGTGGGTTTTCGCCAAAGGATGCCTTTTACGACGGTGAATCTTATTTAAAAGAAGAAACCGTATATGATGAAAGAGGGCGTGAAATCAAACATTTCGTAGTCCGTCGCAGGAATTGTGAATATTATGGTGATGTGTTCGAGGATGTAGTATGCAATGGAGAGGGAACAACAAAATTAACTGAGTATAAAGAAGATGGAGGGAAACGTATTCTTACAATCGAAGGCGAGTATATTGACGAGGAAACAATCGTAGATGATTATGAATCAATCTATGATGATTACAGCGAGATAGACGAAAGTTTCACCTACGAATAAACGGACGAAAACGCACGATGTATTGTTTACGTTGAAATGAA
>JAEEQV010000315.1:0-3180 GCA_016285445.1 Bacteroidales bacterium | reverse complement strand
ACTGCAAGTCTTCCCAACTCGACGCTCCCGTACTTCCCGAACTATAGGGATCCCTGCACCTGCTTGGATGGCCATTTTCTTTTTCCACGAAACTTTCTCTGCAATAGTTTTCGACATAATTCATACGGACTTGCGCAAATGCGACCATGTCGCACGATTCCGTCATCGGGATATAGTAATTCCCTTGGGCGCCCAAAGTCCAGGAAGAATAATCCAAATTCGGATGCGGCATTTCCGAGTCGTTCGGATACGTGTCGATGTACGAGAGTCCCGCAAACAAATCAATCGTAAATATCTTTTTCGGACCAATGGCCCCGCCCAGCATCAGGGAATACGACTTTTCAGAAGTGGAGCCGCCTTCGTTGTTTCCGCCGAGAGAGAAATTGTACTGATACTGGAAAAATGCCCTGCGGTAGCTCGCCCTGAGCGCAACCCCGAACATGGTCGAAACGTTAAAATTGTGGTCAAAGCCCGAAGTCGAAGTCACCGGGATACCAAACATTGCGATTCCCGTCAACGCCACCCAGACATCTCTCTCCGCTATTTTCCTAGCAATTTCCTGTTCACGGATTTTCAGCTTGACCTGCAAGTTTTCCTCTTTCGCCTGTTTCTTTTCTTCGACCGTCTTTGGAATAAAACCGGGCATCTGGGTTTCGACAAAATCACGATAATCCGATTCCGGATATTTCTTCAAAAAAGCATTCTTTTCGTCGCCAAGCCAAGACGTATCGCACACAAACGACGATTTCATATTACAACGGAAACGATAATTGTATTTCGCCTTGATGTACTTGAAATAAAGCCTCAAAATGTCCTTGTCCTCGCGAGAACCGTTCGCCTCGGCGATTTTCTTTTCCATGTCTTCAAGCGATACATTGCGCAACGCCAACTCTTCGTCAAACGTATTGAACTGGTCAAGAATTTCAAGACCGGCTTCTTTTTCCTGGATTTGCTTGTAATGAAGCATATACGCCAGTAATTCATTGAATGCCCTAGAATCATCGGAATTCGCCGCCCAGTAGTACAGATAAGAATTCCGTTCATCTATAGAAAAAGGCAATGTATTTTGATATCTCGTCTTGAAGCAAGTTGCAAAAGGCTTAAACATTTCTACGTACTCGGCAAAGCAATTTGCCTCTTCCATTTGGCCAGAGTCCCCTTCTTTCAGGGTAAAAAACAGAAGCGAAACCGTATAATGAGAAATCTTTTCGGCGCATTCTCCAAATTTTTTTGCAAGAGCCCGCTTTTGAATCGAAAGTTCCGCCAAGTCACCGGAACAATGATCCGTTTGCGCAGAAAACGCATTATCCGTTTGCGCAGACGACGCACTATCCGCCCCATCCCATTGAGCCGAAGGAGTATAATAGAACTGGGCAAAAGATGCAGATAAAAATAAAAGAACTGTAATCAATATTTTTTTCATTATGTTTATAATATAAAATTATGGATGTCAATTCGACATTTTGTCCAAATTTATGTTTTTATTTACATAGAATGGTCAATCGGAGAAAAAACGGTCCCGTAAAGTTGCAATCTCCAGAATTATTTGCCTAATCCTTTCGTTAATTGCACGTTCACGCACCTCATCCCAATCTCTCTATATAATGCACTTGCGGTAAAAATAAACCTTTTGAATCTAGATTCGTGAATTTATGGCACAAATTCACGGAAAGGATGGACAATAAAAGGACTTAAAAAAAACCTGTAAAGAAAACTTTTTTCATTTTTCTTAGTCATTGTCATCAATAGAATTTTGGATTCTTACCGCACAGCAAATTTTTTTTATTTTATGGCAGTAATCATTAACGTTTGAGTATAGACATGAAAAAGAAATTAGTTGTTATCATCGGATTGGCAAGTCTTGCATGTTATTTATTTTGGTTCATAAACAATACCGGCAATTCTAATGAAAAACAAAAAAACACCGTTAATATTCCAAAATTCGACAGAGATTACGTTACAACTTTTTTGTCCCAACTATCCGGCAAATCTTGTTCAGAACTTCTAAGATTCAAATCGAACTACCACATTGAATCCATTGGACTTCCAGATGATTTTGTATGGAAAAATAGAAATGGCGTTCTTTTTGGCTATCAAGCTTATGCAAACAAAAACGCGACAAACAAAGACGAATGCAGCATAGAAGCCACTCATATAGAATATCTCCTCCCCAACAGCCCGATGCCTTCAAAATCTGCGAATAAAAATTTTATTTCCGACACAGAATATGTACAAACAATCGAATATCAATTTTTCAATGGATCACTTCGTCCTTATAAAGACACGACTATTTCATGGAAACTTGTCTATAAGGACCAATACGGTAATGGCGACACGCTAGATATCACTACGAAATTCGACCTAAATGACAACAACAACCAGTTAAAATATTACGACAGTTCAGACAGTATCGTCCATACGCCATTAACAGCATACCGTATCTTTAAATCAAACGGAGATACGGCCATTTGGGACGCAAAAGACTGCAATGTACACAGTACATTCTTTTCTTGCGCACGTCTCCGTGAAAAAGCGGACCTTACATTCTTTTTTTCTGGTGATCTCGAACTAAATCCTGTCAATAAAAAAAATCTAGTTGAAATATTCGATACGACATATATAAACTTGAATTTCGGAGAAAAACCGTTATCCAGCTACATTCCGCCCACTGAAAAACCAAATACTTTTCCAATTAAAGGTGTGGCAGAGTTCTTTTCGCATTTACCCGCCAAACACTGTTATGAACTTCTAAGGTTCAGATCTCATTACAGTCTTGAAGCCATTGGGCTCCCCGATTTTTTAACATGGACAAATGACTACCCCACGTCTCGAATCGGTCCCACCATAAAATTCGTACAAACCAAAAACGGCACTCGTATTGATACAGAAAACAAATGTATCATAGAGCCTAGAAAAGATGCGTATAGAGAATACCGGCGTTATAGATTCGAACAAATTCCTGAAAAATTGCAAACTTACGATTACCAAATTTTCAACAATTCTTTAAAATCAAACAAAGACACAACATTCATGTGGAAACTTGTATATAAAGATCAGTACGGTCAGGGCGACACGCTCAACATAAAAACAAAAATTGATTCTCATGAGCCCCGCGACAAAATAATAACCAAATGCTATAACGCCATTACTAGCAATCAGGGCTCTGGGAAACATTGTAAA
>JAEEQV010000314.1:0-3195 GCA_016285445.1 Bacteroidales bacterium | reverse complement strand
TCTAAAAAGAAGTTTCACAACGCTGTTGATAGGAATACCGTAAAAAGAAGAATTCGGGAGGCAGTGCGACATACGTTTGTGGAAGAACATTTTGCGGGAATTGCATGTAAATTGTTGATTGTCTATTGCGACAAGGTCATTGTTTCGCAACAAGAAATTGAAATGGCAGTGGCAAAGGGACTCTCAAAACTTGTGGGAAATGGGAAAAATAGTTAGAAAGATATTCATTTTCCCGATTCGCTTGTATCAATGGTGCATCTCGCCGTTGTTGCCAAATGCGTGCCGATACACGCCCACGTGCTCGCAATACGGAGTAGAGGCAATTCAAAAATATGGAATATTCAAAGGCGGCTGGTTGCTGCTTAAACGCTTGCTCCGCTGCCATCCATGGGGCGGACACGGCTACGATCCTGTACCGTAGTGTGAGTCAAAAGACTACTTGACAGACATTTTTTTCAAAGTTTTTTTATATTTGTAAATCTAACGTTGTCTATATGGATTTACAAGAATTTAAAGAAATGGGAAGAATGCATGGCCTTATTCATTTACAGGCGTATAACGAGTTGTATGGAGAAGGAAATGTAAAAGTTCTTCTTGAATATGGCGACTTTGATTCGGAAGAAAACAAAGAGAAAGAACATAAAATAGAGGCGGAAGGATTTCGATTCATTGAGGAGAATATGTTTGGCACGTTTGATGAAGATAGACTCACGGGAAAAATAGTTATTTTTTTGAAAAACGGAATTGAAGAGAAACTTGATTCTGAAGCAAACAATTAATATAGAGGTAATTACAAAAAGTTGACAATGAATATTTGGACAAAACAAGACAATATTGATGTTTTTAATGACACACAAAGAGCGATTAAAAATCGTAAAATTTTGTCTGATGCTGTAGTTGCTTCCAATGCGGTACAGCAATATCTGATTGGCGATGAGGTTCCTTCATTTGAAAATCGTTTTGAAACTGACGCACAAATAGTTGTAAGTAAATCGACTTCGTTTGGTGCTGCCGTACAATACGGTGGTGAAATTGCCGTATTGAATTTTGCGTCGGCAACCAGTCCCGGAGGTGGAGTAACCCGTGGTTCTTTTGCACAGGAAGAATGTTTGTGCAGATGTTCCACTTTGTATAATAGTCTGATTAGCAACGACGCTATGCAAAAGTTCTATCTTCCGCATCGTGGAGGTAGTCCATTACACAATGATGATATAATTTATACCCCAGGCGTTATCATTTTCAAAAATGATGATTATGAGGATAACGGCACGACGAAGAAGGTGAATATAATCACGTGTGCCGCACCGAATCTTCGCGAAAACCCCAAGTATGGGAAATTAGTGACAATTTCACCGAATGAATTGCTGGAACTACATAAACGACGTGGCAGAAAGATTCTTGCTACAGCAGCCGCCAATAAAAATGATTTTGTCGTGTTAGGTGCTTTCGGGTGTGGTGCTTTCAGTAATGACCCCAGGATTGTTGCCAAAGCATATAAACAGATTTTACCTGAATTCAAGAATTGTTTCAAGGTAATTGAATTTGCAATCTATTGCAGAGAATATGAAACAAGCAACTATGACATTTTTAAGGAAACTTTCGATGATGTTTTGAAATAAGCATAGAAAGTGGAATAAGAATTAAAGATTCTATGAAAGAGAAAATATTAAAAATCATTGCGCTTTTGTTGTTGTTTTTGGCACCGCTCTTTCTGATGAGTTATGACGACACAAAAGATTTTGAGACGGCGAAAAATTTGGATATTTTTTATTCGTTGTTCACCAATATAGAAAACTCCTACGTTGACGAGATTGCCCCCGGCGACCTTATGTCACGTACCATCGACGAAATGCTGAAATCGCTCGACCCCTATACGAACTTCATTCCCGAATCCGATGTGGAGAAATATACGGTGATGACCAAGGGGGAATATGGTGGCATAGGGGCGTCGGTTGTGATGCGTGACGGCTTGCTGATGATTATGGATATTCGCAAACATTCGCCTGCCGAAAAAGCAGGCCTGTTGCTCGGCGATATTATTTCCGAGGTTGACGGGCATTCCATTCAAAATGAGGATTTTGAGAATAGTATGAATTTGTTGCAGGGAGAAGTCGGCTCCGTCTTGAAACTGGGCATTCTTCGCAACAAACAGCATTTGAATTTTTCGATAGAACGGGAAAATATAAAAATTTCGAGCGTGCCGTATTATGGTATGGTCTCGCACGATGTGGGCTACGTGAAACTGAACGAGTTTACGCAAAACTGCTCGGTTGACGTGCTAAAAGCCGTTGCCCAATTAAAGGAAAAAGAAGGTGCTAAGGCATTGATACTCGATTTGCGTGACAATCCTGGTGGTTTGCTCGTTGAAGCCGTGAAGATTGTGAACATTTTTGTCCCTGCCGGTGAGCGGGTTGTCTATACTCGCGGAAATAACAAGACAGAAAATAATAAGTTCTCCACTATTGCTGAGGCATACGATAGTGAGATACCTTTGGTTGTATTGGTAAACGAACATTCTGCATCGGCTTCGGAGATTGTTTCGGGGTCTTTGCAAGATTTTGACCGTGCTGTCATTGTGGGACGACAAACGTTTGGAAAAGGTCTTGTGCAGACGCGTAAGGAGTTGGCTCATAATTGTCTGCTGAAAATTACGACAGCAAAATACTACATTTCGTCGGGTCGTTGCATACAAAAGTTGGACTATACACATCGTGACAAGTCAGGTAATCCTACCGTAACGCCCGATTCTTTGCAGAAAACGTTTTATACCAAAAATCATCGTCAAGTAAAAAATGCTGGTGGTATCGTTCCCGATGTATTTGTGGGTGAAACGAAAAATAATCCTTTGTTGCAAAAGTTGACTGCCGATTTTGTCTTGTTTGATTATATCAACAAAAATTATTCTGTACAAGATACGGCGAGAATTTCCCCCAAGACATATTCTTATACCCAAGTTGATTTTGAAAAATTCCTCTCGTTCCTTCGTGAGCAGTCATACACGTATAAGTCGGAAAGCGAACAATTCTTAGATTCCTTCGTAAGTCATACGAA
The DNA here is from genome assembly GCA_016285445.1 of Bacteroidales bacterium. Classification (GTDB taxonomy): domain Bacteria; phylum Bacteroidota; class Bacteroidia; order Bacteroidales; family UBA1715; genus UBA1715. Next base: position 144 of record JAEEQV010000314.1, on the reverse strand, counting down.
AAAAGAACAGTTACATCTTGATTCTCAAATACAAACATTGCAGAAACAAATTGACGCTCAGCAAAATCAAATGTTTGAAGAAAGCAAGGTGCTGATACAGAAAGAATTGGCTTCGTATATTATACGAACATTGTATGCCGAGGC
>JAEEQV010000014.1:0-16739 GCA_016285445.1 Bacteroidales bacterium | reverse complement strand
TTTGGTACTCAACGTGAGAAGTGTTGATTGTGATACCTCTTTCTTTTTCTTCAGGAGCGTTATCGATTTGGTCGAATGAACGAACTTCTGAAAGACCTTTCTTTGCCAAAACAGTCGTAATTGCTGCCGTCAAAGTTGTTTTTCCGTGGTCAACGTGACCGATAGTACCAATATTTACGTGATCCTTGGTTCTATCAAACTTTTCTTTTGCCATTTCTACTTTTTTTATTAATTCAACATATAAAATTTCTCAAATCCATTTCCAAAAATTCGGATTCAGAGCCGATGATGGGAATTGAACCCATGACCTCTTCCTTACCAAGGAAGTGCTCTGCCCCTGAGCTACATCGGCCTGTTCAGATTCCGTACAGTTTTCTCTGCCCGAAAATTTGGACTGCAAATGTAGTTATTTTTCTTATAAAACAAAAGAATTTACTTTTTTTCTTGTTTTCCTTTCATTTTTTCTATTTGATTACGGAGTGCATCCGTCGCCAAATCGGTTGCTTCCTCGAATGATTTCGCCGTTTTTTTGGCGAACAATTCTTTACCTGGAGTTTTTACACTGATTTCAACTTCCTTGTTTTCTTCCGAAGGAGTGTTGATTAATTTGAAGAAAACTTCTGCCGATTGAAGCACATCTGAAAATGTGTCAAGTTTGTTAACTTTCTTTGTCGCAAAGCTTTGTAGTTTTGCATCGGCCTTAAACCCTACTGATTGAATTTTTATTTCCATACCTTATATATATTAAATCATTTTTAATTTCTCGGATGAGCCTGTTTATACACTTTTTTTAATTTCTCAAATGAATTATGTGTATAGATTTGTGTCGCCGCAAGACTTGCGTGTCCCAACAATTCTTTTATATCGTTTATATCGGCTCCATTATTTAATAAATGTGTCGCAAACGAATGTCGCAGGACGTGGGGGCTTTTCTTGTCTATCGTGGTAACCTCTCCAAGATATTTATGCACTATCCTATATATAAGATTCGCATAGGGTTTCTCTCCCGTGTCGGTTTCTATCAAGAAGTCGCACTGGGAGATTTTCTCTCGTTCCTGGAGATACTCCTTAATCAAACTTGCACATTCCGGAAGAAGAGGGATGATTCGCTCCTTTTTTCTTTTTCCGAGAACTTTCAAACTTGACTCCGCCCAATCGATAGATTTTGTTGTCAGACCCAACAATTCAGAACGGCGTATTCCCGTCGTGTACAGTAATTCAATGACCACTTTATCTCGCAATCCAACGAAATCTTTCGTGAACTCGATTTTGTCTAGCAAGGTAGTCATTTTTTCTTCTTCAACAAAAAAAGGCAACCTTTTTTTTGCTTTCAAAGTATGAACTTTTCTCGCAACGTTCTGATTGAGTTTACCTTGACGCTGTAAAAAATAAAAAAAAGAACGAACTGCCGTTAGTTTTCTATTGATAGAACGTGGGGCAATTCCTTCTTCTGACAAAACGCTCACCCATGCTCTTACATCTCTTGATGTGACATCGCTCAGGTTAACGTCACCTATGTGCTTAAAAAAATGCGATATATCGTTCTTATAAGAAAGAACAGTATATTTTGAACCTTTTTTCTCGAATTCAAGATAGGTCAAAAATGAATGCAATAATTCCTCGTTTTGGGAATTATTGCTCATCTGACAATTGCATTTTTTGTTTGTAGATAGCTTTGATTATTTGTTCTCTACGAATAACAGACGGTTTTGTGAATGCTTGTCTGTTTCTTAATTCTTTTACTACGCCTGTTTTTTCAAATTTTCTTTTGAATTTTTTAAGCGCCTTGTCAATGTTTTCGCCTTCTTTTACCGGTACGATAATCATATTATTCTCCTATTTAGAATGTTTATTAAATGGACTGCAAATGTATAAACTTTTATAAAAAGAGCAAGTTTTTATCAAAATGTTTTTACATAGAATTTTAAAATTTCATAGTCGTCACCCGTGAGTATGTTGTTTTTCCTCAGTTCCTCGGCATTTTTTATCGTCCCGACAATTCTTCTGTAATTCATAATATCTTTCGTTTGCTCGTACGAAATAAGCGGATGTTTTACCAAATCCTTGAACGTGGCAGTGTTCAGATTGATTTTCTTTATGTGGGCAGTATCTATTATAATGTATGGTTTCAACTCTTGCACAAGTGCAGAATCCATTGAATAAATCGCGGAGAGCTGCTCGCACGAATAAAATCCGCCCAACTTGTCGCGCTGCTCTATAATTTTCTTTGCTCGAAACGCTCCAATTTTGGGCAGACGCATCAAATCGGCAGTATCGCACGAATTGATGGCAACGCTGATTTTCACAGACGGTACATCTTTATGGGGTTCTCTTTTTTTCTTTTTCGTTTCATTGTTTTTGAACGACACATTATTAATATGTATGAACTTTTGTACACGTTCATAATCATCCTTCGAAATGGTGTATATTTTCAACAAATCTTCCTTCTTATAAAATCTGCCACCTTTTTTCACAAATGTCACGCAACTTTTTGCCTGTCTCGACGAAAACCCCACTTTCAATAAATCATCATACGAACAATTGTTCGGATCAATTATCGTATCGCAAGTAGATTGCAACACTTCGTTTTCGACCTCAACCGTTACTGTATCAGTTTCCAAAAACGATTCTTTGTTTTCCAAAGGTTTGTACACGTAAAAAAACACGGCAAGCGTCACAACCACGATACAAGTTGTTAGATTTTTGCCCAATCTCATCCAATTTTGACTTTTCATAATTGCAATATGTGTGTATTGCAAAATTATGAAATTTTGGACTAAATGCTATTTTTTATGATTTTTTCTCTTGAATAAAACGGCTTGCACTCCTATTTCAACGCAGCAAGCAAACCTTTGATATATTCAAAATGATCGCTGGTAACTGGAACTAACGGCAAACGTAGATTATTTTCCACGATTCCCATAATAGAAAGTGCAGCCTTCACTCCTGCAGGACTGCCTTGGGTGAACAAGCTATCGGTAAATTCTATCAATTTCAAGTGCAACTTCAACGCCTCGTCGTATTTGTTGGCAATACACAGACGAACCATGTCGGAATACATTTTAGGCATTGCGTTGGCAGTAACCGAAATTGCTCCGTGAGCACCCAACGACATGTGAGGAACGACAATGGAATCATCGCCGCTGAACAACATAAAGTCAGAAGGCAAGTCTTTCTTGATATATGTAAATTGCTCTACCGACGGTGACGCTTCTTTCAAACCAATCACACGAGGCAATTCGCGGGCAATTTTCACCGCTGTTTCGGCAGCAATGTTACAACCGGCACGACCTGGGACATTGTATGCAATGACAGGCAACGCGCTTGCTTCGGAAACAACCTTGAAATGTTCGAAAATACCACGCTGATTCGGTTTGTTATAATAAGGAACAACCGAAAGAATTGCATCAAAACGAGTATCAACTTTTGCGGCACTTTTAGCAATTTCGGCAGTATTGTTACCGCCACAACCAACAACAACAGGAAGTTTCTTCGTATTGTGTTCGAAAACGAAATCAAGCACTGCTTGTTTCTCGCCTTCATCCATTGTTACCGGCTCGCCAGTCGTGCCACACACGACTAAAAATTCAACATCACCTCCAATAACGTGGTTCAGCAATTTTTCTAACGATTTGAAATCTACTTTGTTATCTGCCGTAAAAGGAGTGATAAGAGCCACTCCCGTACCACGAAATCTATCTTGAATTGTCATATTAGTGTTTAATTTTTATTTTTGACAAATATACATTGATTTGCGTAATTAAATACGCTATTGAATTATCTTCTTTCGTATCTATCAATAAATCATATCGCAAGTCGTTCTCTATATATCGTCCGACCTTGTACGACGCGACGGAAGACAATTGTACATAATGAACGGGATATGTTGTTTCGGTGGAAATGTCCAACAAAATGTCGAAACGATTTTTCACAAAATCTAAAGCAGCGCCTTTCTGTAAACGTCCCGACCAAGAAAAATCCTTTTCTGAAAAGAACTCGGTATGAGCGACTTTGGTCAAACATTTCTCCAACTCGGGATTATCCAAAAAGCCGAGCAGTGAAACTTGCATTCCGCTATGTCGTTGTGTGAGAAAATTCGCAAAATCCGCTATCTGGGTATGCACATCTTTGTTTTCCACATTGTAAACAATCCCTATCGTTTTGGCGTTTTCGAACGAGAAAACCTTTGGTTCACGGTCATTCCATCTTGTACGTATCGGCAACAACCACGAACCTATGCTTTCCTGTATGAGACCCAAACTACCCATCTATCGACGTGAGATTATTTGAATTTTCGTTTATCGTTCACTCTCTTCGCTTTTCCCTGACTACGTTCAATCGTACCAGGAGCAACAGGCTTGATGTTTGGTTGAATACCAACAACACTTTGAATTGCGTGAGCGATTTTCTTACGAAGACGCTCCATCTCGCTCATCACGTCGGAGTAAAATTTCTCCTTGATTTCTACATCGATATCAAACGTATCAGTATTGTTGATACGGTCAACCGTGATGAAGAAGTGAGGTTCTACCTCTTCCAACGTACAAAGCACTGCCTCAACTTGTGACGGGAACACGTTCACGCCACGAATGATAAGCATATCGTCGGTTCTACCAAGGATTCTGCTCATACGAACCAAGGTTCTTCCACACTCACATTTTTCGTGTGTCAAACTTGTCAAATCGTGTGTACGGAAACGAATCATCGGCATACCTTCTTTTGAAAGCGTCGTAAATACTAACTCACCTTCCACGCCGTCAGGCAGAGGCTCGCCAGTTTTTGGGTCAACTATTTCAGGGAAGAATAAATCTTCGTTCAAGTGCGTCCCGTTTTGATGTTCACACTCAAAACCGACACCCGGACCAGAAATTTCGGTCAAACCATAAATATCGTATGCCTTAATGCCAAGACGAAATTGAATTTCCTTGCGCATTTCTTCTGTCCAAGGTTCAGCACCGAAAATACCAACCTTCAATTTCAGTTCTTCACGTGGAATACCCGATTTTTCCAATGCTTCGGCCAAATACAACGCATACGAAGGTGTACAAGCCAATGCCGTAGAGCCCAAGTCACGCATCATCAGCAATTGTTTCTCCGTATTTCCTGCCGACATAGGAATTACCGTAGCACCAAGGTTCAGGCCAGCATCGTGTGCGCCCAAACCACCCGTGAACAAACCGTAGCCATACGAAACCTGAATTACATCGTCTTTATTCAATCCATATGCGGCATAGCAACGAGTGCCTGCTTCCGCCCAGTTCGCGACATCGTTACGAGTATAACCCATAACGATAGGTTTTCCCGTCGTTCCCGACGAAGCATGGATTTTCACAATCTCGGAACGAGAAACCGCAAGCAATCCCCATGGATAATAGTCGCGCAAATCTTGTTTTGACGAAAATGGCAATTTCACAATATCGTCAATAGTACGTATATCTTCGGGAAGCACGCCTGCTTGTTGCATACGTTCTCTATATGGTGCACAGTTATGGTAAACTCGTTCTACCACACTACGCAGACGTTCGCCCTGCAACTTGCGCATCGACTCACGGTCCAAACATTCTATCGATTTATTCCAAATCATGTTATAATTTTTTATTGTATTCAACACCTGTTTCAAACGCTTTCACGTTCATAGCGACAATTTCCTCGCCTTTTGCCGCAAACAATTCTTTTACACTTTCCTTCATTATGTTCGAGTCAATGCCAATGATAGGAGCAACTGCACCGGCAATCACCACGTTCAGCACACGCTCGCTCAAATTCTTCGCAATTTCCTCAGAATCGATGATAATATATTTGAATCCACTCTTTTTTATAGTGTCAATCACCTGATTCTCGTCGGGATAGTTCGGAATGTTTTTGAACGGAGCCGATGCGGTAATAATAATGCCGTCTTTTTGCAGATACGACACATAACGAAGTGCTTCGAGCGGTTCCATTGCAAGAATAATGTCTGCTTTTCCCTTCGGAATCAAGTCCGAATAAATTTCTTCGTCGGAAATACGTAAATTTGACTGAACATCGCCACCACGTTGGCTCATTCCGTGAACTTCGGCCTGTTTCACATTCAATCCAGAATGCATAGCCGCAAGGTCGATAATGGAAGCAATTGTTAATATACCTTGCCCTCCGACCCCTGCTAAAATTATATTTTTAATCATATCAAACTATTAAATTAACACATCTTAAAAACGATTTTTCTGTCTAACAATTTTATAGACATAGTTTTCAAAATGCCGTGTCAAATATACAATTTTTTAGTATTAGATGATATTTCTATCAATCTATTCCACTGCTACTTTGAACGCCTTGTTGCCAACAATCACAATGTAAATTCCTGCTTCAACGGTAAAGATTTTCTGTCTGTTGTTTTCACCTTTTGCACGTGCGATTGTCTGACCAATTGCGTTGCAGATTACAATCTGATTTTCGCCTGCATTTTCAACTACGATTGCGTTGTGTGAAGAATATACGTTCACCGAATTTTCATCGACCAATGCGATTGCAGTTTCTTGATTTTCAACTTCGGCAATGTTACTGATTGCCAACGAGAACGGGCCGCTTTCTGCTTTTACGAATGGATCGTTTACATTGATTTCTTTTGGTAATTTGACTGCAACGTAGTATGACAATATATTTTTCGGAGCATTTTTATCCGAAAAAGTCCAGTTTGATGATGGAACTTTATCTATCTCAGTAACTCCATCTGTTGTAATTCTATAAATGGAATATGTTGAAAAAGAGAAACCTTCGTAGTGATCCCAGATAAGATTGTTTACCCCATTAAGTCCTTGGTTTATTGTTACGTGAATTGTTTTATGATTTGGACTTTGTGGTGATTCATTTCCACAATTATCGGTTGCTGAAAGTTTATAGCGATAAGCCTTTGTTTGACTGTCGGTGTTATCATCGACAAAAATGCTTGTTTGGCTGTATGGAATATCACCTATTTTTTCATATACATTATCATCGGCAGTCTCTCTATAAATAGAATAGAAGTTGATTGCTTCAGTTTCTTCTTTTTGCCAAATAACCAAGTTCGCAGGCGATTCCTGACTTACCGTCACTAAAGCCAATTCTGGCTGATACTTGAACGATTCATATTCAATTTCTGTTTCGTCGGTTACCGTACAGCCGTATGCGTCGGTGATTGTGAACGTGTACGTGCCTTCCGCCAAGTTCTCACGTTTCAAATCAGTGCTTCCATCCTCCCACGAATATTCAACTGGCTCGTTGCCTTTTTCGTACGAAATTGTTATTTCACCCACATCGTGGCCGCAGATTGCGTTGGTGAATGTTTTGGTAAGCACTGGCTTGTTGCTTTCGTCTTTGGTCAATTCCGCATAGTTGGTATATTCACAGCCGTATGTGTCGGTCACCTTTAATTTATACGTTCCTGCCGAAAGTCCATTCTGGTCTTTTGAGATAACATCCGATGAATGTCGCCACATAAATTTTATTTCGTCAATTTGGAATTGCATTGAGTTTTGATATTCTTCCGCTCCTCGGTACGACCAGTAGAAATCCTTAGGAGCAAAACCTTCATCGAAATAATATGTTACCAAAGTCCAGTCTTCGTGTTTTGGTATTGTTCTCGTGAACATATCTTCTCCCATGGCTCGAAATTCGATATTCTCACCCTTGTGGTAGAACGAAATTCCATCAACTAAACTTGTCATACCGCCAAGATCAGCACCTATATAGGTAGATAATCCTGCATAGTCGCCCATGATGTTTTTGCTTATCGACGATGCTTTTATAATTACAGAATGAGCTGTTCCCAACGCACCGTCGTCTGCAATTCCCGAACCGTCGGTTTTTGTGGTTCCTCCGTAATTGGCATCGTTGAATATGATAAAGTTAGTGTATATCTTGTTTGTTAATCCATCTTCAAAATTACTAACAAGTTCTGGCTGAATAGTACTCCACGTAAATGAATATGGTTCCGTTCCGCTTGTGACGGTTGTGGTGATTTCTCCATTTTCGGTTTCGCAGATAGGATTTTTTATGTCGAATGAAAATTTAGGCAATATGCTGTAATCTTTTTCAAGTGTGGCAGTTTCCGATGTGGCACAACCGTATGCGTCGGTAGCGGTTAGGGTATATTCACCTTCTGCCAAATTTTCCCTGTCTTTGTTGGTAGCACCATCAGACCATTTGTATGTGTATGGTTCTGTTCCTTCGCTCACCGTTGCTGTAATGGTACCGTTTTCTGTTTCGCAGATAGGATTAGATGAATTCAATTCAATTGAAGGAACAACAGAATAATCTTTGTTCAAAGATGTTGTTGCGATTGTCTTACATCCATAACTGTCGGTTACGGAGAACATGTATTGACCAGCAGCTAAATTTTGCACCTCTTTTTCCGATGAGAACGATTCGGCATCGTCGTCGTATGCCAAAATGGATAGTTCGTCTATCCAGAAATCAGGATTGGTATTTATATTCCAGTATATTTCACTTATGTATGGTATTTGATATGGTGCAATATTCATTTCTTGCCATGAAAGGTCAACTTTCGTCCAATCGCTATGATACGGAATTGTGAAATTTCCATTTGATTCATAACCATCAATAGAGATATTGAATTCAGCCGACGAACCTTTGTGGTAGAACGAAACCCCGTAAGAGTTAGATGTCGCGTGGTTTAAAGATAGTTCATCGGATAGATATAATTGCAGTAGGTATATTACATTGTCATTTTCATTACCTTGTACGTGAATAGCTTGTTCAGAGCTGGCTGCACCACTATTTTCAATGGGAATATCCACTATGTAATAATCTCCATTTTCTATGTTGATTTCCCATAGATAGAATTGGTTGTTGATTATCCCATCCTCAAAGTTCTCCAACGTTGATTCTTTTAACTTTGCCTTGCCCCAATTATAGGTATATGGCTCAGTTCCTTCGCTCACTGTTGCTGTGATTTCTCCATTTTCTGTCTCGCAAATGGGATCGGTAGGATCCAACGAAATCTGTGGCATATTGTCTTCGTTAGGATAAAGGGTGACGTATGTCGTATCGGAAGTGAAACCTTCGGCATCTGTTGCAACAAAATAGTATTTGCCAGGGGTCATTTCGCTACGAGGATTGTCGGTGTTTCCGTCGTTCCAAAGTACGGTGTATGGGCTAACGCCATTGGTTACGTCGAACGAAGCCGAACCTGTTGCCGAAGTACAAATAGGATTTGTTGTTTCTTGATTGAGAATTTTTGGTTTTTTGCCAAAAATAGCCGTAAACGAAAGATCTTCTGTAACGGTAATTGTACGTGGATTGTCTTTGTTTCCATCGTCCCAACGGTTAAACTGATAATTGTCGTCGTCCTTTGAATAAGCCGTTATGATTGCTGTATGTTCCTCGCTACAAGCGTTTTTCTCCTCAATTGTTACATACCCATATTCGTTATTTGAAGATTTAACGAACACTTTGTGGGCTGCGGACGTAATCATTGATTTATACGGCATCCAGTCCTCGTTTCCCAGATAATCGTCTATGGCGTCACAAGGGACGTAAATCTTGAGATTTTCGTTTCGGGGAAACGCATTCTCACCCAATGAAGGCGGCGTTTCCGATTCTATAACGACAGTCTGTAAATTCTCACAATTAATAAATGCGCTGACGTCAATATCTTGTACCGATGCAGGAATGACAATTGATGTGAGATTTTCACATTCCAGAAATGCCTCCATACCAATTGAAGTAACTGTACTTGGAATGTTGACAGACGATAAATTGTTGCATTTTGCGAAGGTACTTTGTTTAATTTTTGTAAGTCCTTCGGGAAGTGTGACAGATTTCAGGTTTGTGCAAATGTAAAATACCGAAGTTCCCATTGAAGTAACAGAATTGGGAATTTCAACAGATTCCAAACTCTCACAGCCCCAAAAAAGACCGTCGCATATCGTTGTGAGCGAATTGGAAAGAGTTATTGATTGCAAACTTGTACAGAATACAAAAGGGTAATCAAGTTCTTCAAGAGAATTAGGAAGGACGATACTCTTTATTTTAGAACAGTTACCAAAGGCATCGTTTCCGATGCGTTTAATACCTTCTTCTACTATTACAGATGTAATTTTGGTACAATATCTAAAACATGATTCTTGAATTGATATTACAGAATATGTTTCTCCCTCAAACTCCACTTCACTAGTAATTATCAAATCTCCTGCAGGAGGCGTTTCGTATCTGTCGTTACCCGTATATTCGGAAACTAGTTCAACTTGTTTTTGTTCTTGGTTTATTATATTATAATATAACGTCTGTCCGTTCGGACTCTTTACTGAAAAATCGTAGGCATAAACTTGCAAAGCTCCGAAAAAAGCACAAATCAATAGGGATAGAAGTCGTTTCATATTGAAGTCATTTATATTCACACATATTTTTCGCGGCAAAGATAGTTTTTTTGTTGTAATACAAATAACATTAGGACACTTTTCATTACAAGGCTATTTGCACCAAGACATTACCTCGTAATTTTTTCTGCTCGGGATATAATACATACGATTCGGGCAACGGAAAATCGTTGGCATAGCGTGTTTGTGCAAGTTTCATTTCCAACGAAAGTTTTTGCAAACATTTCCATTTTGCCACCACGTACCAATACGTTCCGGTGTAATAATATTGCGCACTTGCAAAAACATACTGCACATCGTCTTCCCAGGCATATAACCTGTTGTCGAACGAGGCGTTGAATTGTGCGAAACGTGTGCTGAACGTAAGATGCGGCAACGGTTTCCAAACGACATCCTCGTAAGTCAATATGCCATAGTTGTCGCTTTGTGCAGAAAGCCGAACAGAGAATTTCATTTGTAAGGCATTGCTTACAGGTAAACTTGCGTATAACGTGTGTGTGCTTCTGGTTGTCAACCCTAAAGAATCGCCTGTTTGCACGGTATGCGAAAGTTGATAGTATGCCGAAATGCCTTGAAACGTTTTGTATAATAATTTCATTTTCAGCACATTACCTTTCACTGTGGGTTGTTCCAACGATTCTGCAGGAGTGCAAAACAAATCAGTTGAGCCATACAATGTCGTATTGGAGCCAAGATGCAAACGCAAACTTGTGGTCGCACCTCTTTCATTGCCAACGGCTGACGACATAAAACTATCATATTCAGATTGATACAATCGAAAACTTTGCGAAAGTTGTACATTGTCGTTCAAAGAATATTGTAAGCCGTGGATAGTGGCGAAATCGCAATTTTCATCAATGGCAAACTCGCCAAACAAACGGATTTTTCGCTTGAAATATGTGTAAAATGCCGTTGCATTCGTCAGTTTCGAGTTTTTTTCTTCCAACGAGAAACGATGTTGCAACCACGCGCCACCAACTCGTAAACGATTCGTTGAGTATTGCAGATGGCAACCATATAACGAATAGTTGATTGCTTCTTTCGAGTCTTGTTCCGACAACGTCCGATGATAGCCCGTCTTTTGGATTGTAAACGGAAAATCTTCGTCATTCTTGAGTTTCCCGTCTAACCGACGGAAAGAGAAGAATGGTGTCATTTGCAACTGTTTCAGTCGCAAACTCATTCCACAACCACGAGAAAACAAATATTCCGACGTGGAACTATGTTTTGAAAGCAGATTCGCCGTACTTCCACTTGTTTCCAGAGAGTTTCCGAAACTGCCGCCTTGTGCCAGCGTCAATCCTTGCGCGATGGAAACTCGGTAATCGCCAATCACCAGATTCGACACAACACCTCGATTTTTCAACTGTACATAAAAGGACTGCGAATCAAAACCTCGTGGCAGCGTATACGATTCGCCCATATCTTTTTTCAGCGTGAATCCCCAGTATAAAGAATTATAGGATTGAAAACGATAGCGCAACACGTGTTTCGTCGCCCCACCTGCATAATGATAGTAGTCTTTATATTCTTCCGTGTCGACATTCGTAAAAGTGAACGTCGATGCGAAAACATGCTTTCCGCCAGCAATCAAATCTTCAACAGATTTCATCTTGGAAACAGGCGCGATCGAGAGAAAACACGAAAGCAAGCGAGATTTCTCCAACGGCAAGCCCAACACATATTGCAACTCGTAAATGCTGTACAACGGAGCATTGTGCGAAACGTAAAACAGCAAACTCTGCTTCTCGAAGTCGCTGAGAAAAAACAGCACATTGCAGTCGTCCTCGGTCAAATCATTGACGTTGATTTTATGATTGTACAATTCTTCCAATCCAGAAATATCGTCTTCGGAATATTCTACATCGGAGTCCAGCACGCTGGAAAGCATAGTTTCCCACTCTTGCGAGCGACACAACGTCGGCATACACAAGCACGCACACACAATTATTGTGTATTTTATGAGAAAACGCGGCATTTTCATATTGCAAATATACATTTAATTGAGTTTTTCTTACATTTGTACAAATCATTTTCTCATGGAAAATTCAAATTCAATGAACGATATCCAAAAACTTGTGCAAGAAATTGCTACGTACTGCAATCGCTATACTTCGGCGGATTCCATTCCAACAATAGAAGTCGATATTTTGAAGCAAAAAACACGAGAATTATACGACAAACTTTCTCGCATAGATTCTGCTGTTGCTACACAACCAACGCAAGAAAAACAGGAACCCAAAGAGCCGATTCAAGTCACTGAGCCTCAAGTTGTTGAACATCAGCAAGAGGAAGAAAAAGCAGTAGAGATACAAGAACTGGAAGTCGTTCAACAGGAAGCCCCAGTTGACGAGCAACCTGTGCAACATGTTTCAGAAATAATTGTTGAGACAGGAAAGAAAAACATTGAAACCGTCAATGACCGATTATCGCATATTTCGGAACTAACCCCTGACACGTTTGGTTTCAATGACCGCATTCATTACCGAACGCTGCTTTTCAACAACGACAAGGATTTGTTTGAAAAAACGATTGGAATTATTAATGACAGTGATTCGTTCGATAGTGCCTTGCAATATCTTCAAGAGAATTTCGATTGGGACTTTGAAAAAAACGATGTGAAAAAATTCCTTACGTTCATTAAACGCAGATTTCAATAGTATGGGAAAACTCGTAGTGGTTCCTACACCTGTCGGGAACCTTCAGGATATGACGTTTCGCGCCGTCGAGGTGCTTAAATCGGCAGATTTGATTCTGGCCGAGGACACGCGTACATCAGGGAATCTGCTCAAACATTTCGGCATTGAGACCAAAATGATGTCGCATCACAAATTCAACGAACATGCGACGATAGAACGAACGCTCGATATTATTCGTACTAATTCTGTCACCGCCTTGATTTCCGACGCTGGCACGCCATCAATTTCCGATCCTGGATATTTTCTGACGAAACATTGTGTTGAAAATGACATTGAAGTTGAATGTCTGCCCGGAGCAACGGCATTTGTTCCTGCTCTCGTAATGAGCGGCTTCACAACCGACAGATTTTGTTTCGAGGGTTTTCTCCCTCATAAAAAAGGTCGGCAAAGCAGATTATTGGCTTTGAAAGACGAAACACGCACCATTATTTTCTACGAATCGCCGCATCGTGTTGTAAAAACGTTGACGCAGATTCAGGAATTTATCGGCGAACGCAACGTTGCTGTAGTGCGAGAAATCTCAAAAATTTACCAAGAAGTTGTTCGTGGCAGTATTCCTACCGTCATTAAACATTTTCAGGAGAAGCAACCCAAAGGAGAATTTGTGTTGCTTGTAGCGGGAAAAGAAGACACCATTAACCTTGATGACGACGAGGAATAACAAAAGAGACAAAGTCCTTGAGATATTTTTTTAATTTTAAGCTTTCATTGTCAACAAGAAAAGGAATACCTATTTCTTCCAAAACTTGCTTGTAATGTCGGTCATTTCGCCCGAAGATGCGACGGAATAAAGTCGCTGATTTGTCGTAGGTTTGTTGAGAGGACCTTTTGTCTCATCGTATCCGCCCAACTTGATGTAGTCAAACAAATGAATGTTAAAATTTTCTGGCAATTTTGATTTTCCTGAGTACCACGCCGTTTTTAGTTTGGGGTACGTGGCTTTTACATGTAAAGCCAAATCTTGCACGCTTTGAGGCTCCAAATCGCCCCCCATAAGGCACACACATGTAATGTCGTGCACATATTTGTCTATCAAGGCAGAGAGTTCCTCTGTCGTAAGATTTTCGCCTATGTCTTGTTGTAAATGAGGACTATGACAACCAACACAACGATTAGGACAATTCGTTATGTTGATAGCCAAAGTTACCTCTTCTGGAATTTCTGCGAAAACAATATCAAAGTTGTAATACCTAAGCATTACAAGTCAAGCACAAATTGTTTCTCGTTAGCGTAATAACGTCTTTTTGCTTCTTCCTGACGAGCAGCAGAGAAGTTGGAAACACGTTTCATATAACCGATTATACGAGTCAGATAGTCAACATTTGTGCTATGGCAATGAGGACATTCCTTCAAGTATCTCTTGTCGATATGACCGCAATCGTTACAAATTGTGTTTGGAATATTGAACGTGAAATAGTTACAACCTTCGTGTGTAGCTACGCGAAGCAATTGACGATATTGTTCTTTTGTCAAGTGGTTTTCCAAGTTTGCATGTAATGCAGAACCACCTGTCAAGTGTTCAATATATTTACGTCCGTGCAGACGGAATTTGTCAACGATATTCAATGATTCGTCCTCAACAACATAGAAATATGAGTTGTAGCAATCACGTGGAACAACATAACCGTCTTCTTTATCCCATTTAGCGTGTTTTACACCCACGTTTTCAGCAGGAATCATTTCACAGTTGAACATCATATCTTTTGTACGATATTTCTTGTTGTATTTTTCAACCAAACCAAGAACGTTTTGTACAAATTCTACATATTGTGGATTGTCGTTGATTTCAATTCCTAAGAATTCAGCAGCCTCAACCAAACCGTTCACACCCACAGTCAGATACTGACGATTGATGTTGATGAAACCTGCGTCGAACAATGGTAACATTCCTTGTTCTTTCAATGCCTTCAAGTTTTCGTTGTAACCGATTTGAACTTTGTGAACCAAGTCAACAACAGTTTCCAAAAAACTCAAATAATGCATGTTGTTCTTTACTGCATATTGGATACAACGATTCAAGTTGATGGTAAGCACGCTCTTAGAACCTGTAGAAACACCTCCGGCACCAAGTGTGTAGCTAAATCCGTTGTCTTGAATCTCGTTACGCAAACGGCAGCATGAAGCCAATGAATCGGCGTTATCGCTCATATATGTGAAGAACGAGTGACCTTCGGCATACATTTCGGCTGTGAAGTTGCCCCATTCTTCGTCCATTACGTCACCATCCTTGGTAAGCAATGCCATAGTTTCAACAGGGAATGTCAAAACAGCTTTCGTACGTTCTTGGTTGAACCATTTCATGAAACGTTTTTGCAACCAAGAAAGTGATTCCCAGTGTGGTTGTGTACCATCAGGGAAATAAAATTCACCGAAGATGCTTTGGAAATAGTATTTGTCGTAGTATGAAATGTTCCAGAACACAGCTTGGAAGTTACGAGCTCCCGTAGGCTGGTTGATAGAATATACCACTTGTTCGAAACAGTCGTCGATAATTTTTGCGATAGAACGACGTTTTGAAGACAAATCAACCACTTCGTCGGCACGAAGATAGTAGTCTTCGCCATATTCCTTTTCAATGAAATAGTTCATATACATAAGGAATTCAGGAGTAGCACATGCACCGCTCAACATACTTGAAACGATGAACACCATGTTGATGAATCCGCCACAGAACGCCTTCAAATTTGTAGGAGCCTTTGAGTTGCCACCTACCTCCATAGTGCCTTTCAACAACCATGGATACATAGTGATGGAAGCACAATAGTTTGCCATCGAAGTTTCATCGTTTTTATAGATGAAGTGATTCGTAAGCATATAGATATATTTGTCGGCAAATTCTTTACCATACAATTCTTTAAGACGGTCTGTCAACAAACGACGGTTCAAACGGATAAAGTTTGATTTTGGAAGCTCGCCAATCAATGTTGCAATGTTTTTCTTTTCAACATTGGCATTCGCATCGTATTTTGAACCAGTCGCAGCATTTTTTGCGTTACAGTAGCTTACCAAGAAACTCAATTTTTCGCGATCCTCGCGGTCTTCCATGTGTTTTTGGCGATACAACATATAACTTTTGGCAACAGAATAATATCGTTCAGCCATAAGTGCCACTTCCACCTGGTTTTGAATTTCTTCAACACTCATTCCGTCTGCAACGTGAACTCGACTCAACACGCCAGCCAAGTCGTCATCTGTGGCATAACTACCAACCGAAAGAAATGCTTTGCTTACCGCATACTTAATCTTGTCGATTGAAAACGGTTCTTTTGAACCATCTCGCTTTACGATTTTAATTTCTGATACTCCCATTTTTTATAAATTTATATCATTGAACTACTCTATTTTTATACGTTTTTATTGGCTTATGCCTAATTTTACTGCGTTTCCGCCAAAGAAAATTTATCGTTTTCTTTAAGTGAAACAAAATTATAACTTATACAAAAGAGTGCTGTAAAAAAGATGCAAAAGATATTAGCACAATGTTGTTTGAGTGCATTGTATCTTACTCATTATCTTTTTGTTAATCGGTTAATAACCGAAAAATAAAAGAAATTTGTACAAACTCTTTTTTCACCTTATAACCAAAGAACAAAAACTTTTCATACATTTGTAATGTATATTTAAAATTATTGAATTATGGTAACAGTTCTTATCGCAGTCTGCATTCTTGCATTCTTTGTCCTTA
>JAEEQV010000313.1:0-3203 GCA_016285445.1 Bacteroidales bacterium | reverse complement strand
TCTTCAAATGTTGTTCTTTGAATGCTACGGATACTACAACTTCCCATCTTATCGTTTGATAAATACGCCAAACGAGCTTTTATATATGACTTATTTATCGTATTGAACGTACTTGGATCCAATTCTCCAATATAGACGTCGTTTCCTTTTGATGTCTTTTCTATATGATTTATTTGTCCCCAGGATTCGCCGTTTGCAGATATAAGTTTTGCCGTGAAAGTTTGCCCCAACGCCACATTAGCGCCAAGCGAGAAAACAAATAATAGAAATATTATTCGTAATGATTTTTGTAATACAGTATGTAACTTGTTCGTTTTCATACAGTTACCCCCCCCGTTATCCATCATATTGTACTTCGTACACTTATATTCTAAATATGCAAAAATATTTAACCACCAAGCATTTTGCAAGTTTTTAGACGAAAAAATCGCCGAACTGATAAAAACGTGGTTGTGATTCTTTCTCTTCTTTGGGTTCCGTTTCTTTTTCCACAAAAAGAAATGGAACAATAACAATGTCTTTAAATGAAAAAGCCAAGTAGGGGAGTATAGTTACAATTTTAATCGTTTCAATATTTTTTCTGCATTGAAAACTTTGTCTAACGCAGGGAAATAAAGTTCTACGGCTTCTTTTTGGAGTTTCTTTGCATAAAAATCCGAAAAGAAATAGATTCCGTTGCTGATGACGTAATGCAATATGAAGAATCGATATGCTTCTTTAATAAACCGAACTTCGTTTTCGGTCAATGGGAAAATGGCGTGATATTCTTCCAAAAATAGCAAAAAGCGTTCTTCGTTGAGTTGCGTCGCCGTGTAACTGAAATCGGTCTTGTCGCCAATGTCGGAAACCACACGGCTGCACATGTAGAAATCCATTATTCTCGAACTCATTCGGAACCAGTCGTAGTCCCAGCGCGAATAAAGCGTGCCGTCGGGACGGACGGAGAAATTCCCTATATTCCAATCCACAAAAACGGGAATTTTACGAAACGAGTTAAATCCCACTATGTCAATATTCTTCAGAAACTCCGCACACTGGCGACGAATCAGGTCGCCGTTTCCTCGAAATTGCTCCGCATGTTCGGGATTTTCAAGGTTTCGCATCAATTGCATGATGTCCTTCTGCAAATTCTTTGACGAGTGTGGCAACACTGGCGCCATAGTGTCGCACATTTTGTGGAATTTAGCCATCTCACGGCCAAAGGTACGCACTTGCTGCTCGCTTAGTCGTTTGGGCAAACGTTCGGCAATGCGCACAGGGCGGTAAAACACCATCCACACATCGACAAATTCATCTTCGTAGCGATACAGATAGAGCTCGTCGTCTTTCATCAACGAACTCGACAACAGCGATTCATAGGGATATTCCAGATTGTTGGCGAGCACATTTATGATGGTATGGTCGTCCTTGAAATTCTCGAATTTTCCGAAACTTGAAACCTTCACCATCAGGCAACCGCCATCAACCAAGGTGAGTTTGAAAACCTTGTTGGTTGACACGTTCACGCTCAAATCCTGTATGTCTGCAATCTCGCGTCGGGAATTGTATTCTTCCCAACCTAAACGAATAATTTTCTGATAATCAATATGTGAATACATACGTATTTTTTTACAAACATACGGAATTTATTGCATATCACCTTTATTTGTATGAGTGCATTCCTCCCAATAAGTTATTTACTCCGAAATACGTCATCAGTACGGTGAGGAACGCAAGACAAACGTAGATGTGGAAGAACAGCGGCTTGTTGAATTTCGACACGGATTCTGTATGGAATGTGGCGGCGTAAACCAAAAATGTTATGAGTGCCCACGTTTCCTTAGGATCCCATGACCAATAATTTCCCCACGAAACATTTGCCCACACGGCACCTAAGAAGATTCCCGTGCCGAGTAGGAATACTGCGGGATACAACATTGTCTTGCTCAAAATGGCAAGCGATTCTATTGATTGCGCGTGTGCATCCTTGTCAATGCAATGGATTACGATACCGAGGATGCCGTTCAGCGTAACGAAGGCAAACAACGCGTACGAAATCATAATGACCGAAACGTGTAAACTTAACAACGGAGAGTGTAAGACAGGCATCAACTGCGTGATTTGCGGATTTTTTTGACCGAGCCACGCCACCAGCAACGCAAATCCCGAAAGCAGCAAGCCAAAAGGAACGGTAATAGGAAATCGTTTGCGTAATATGCAGGCTAACAATAATATACACCAAGCGACAAACATCATTGTTTCGTAACCGTTACTCAATGGTATTCTTCCCGTAATATAGCCAAGCAAACACATACCAATGGTATGAAATGCAAAGGAAAGGAATAATAAAAATGAGAAAATGGAAGAAAATAGATTTTTATGTGATAGCGTTTCGCCACGTAAAATGCTGACACATAGAAAGATAATCGCCAAGAATCCAATCGTTAGATTGAGCATAAACAATAGTTTGGTGAAGGGAATTCGGTTATACCAGATTTCTGCCATAATTTTTGTATCGGAAATTGGCTCGATGCTGCCATCGTCGGGTATAGCGTGAATCAGTTCTTTTTGTTGGAGCAAGGTGACTAGGGCAATTTTTTCGTCGGCTTGCATAATGGCTTTTTGCAGTGGTGACGGTGGATCTCCGTGTTTTGCCATTTGTTGGCATGTTGCCCACAACTTTTGTAGGCGATAGTTCCCGTTTTCATCAAAAAAATCAACGTAACGGGCATATTTACCTTGCAAACCGAGCGTGTCACGCAATTCGGCACTTTTGACAAGAATCATCGGCTCATTTTTCCATGCTTCGGGAAACAGCAGCCAGCTTCCTACGACTTGTTCTGCCGAAAGTCCTTTGTACGAAGGTTTTCCATATAGTTTAATGGTGAAATCGCGTGCCAGAGTGTTGAACGGAGCAATTCTATTGTTGTAAATCACCTGACGTGTGGCTGCCGAATCGGCAAATTCCTTTTCCCAAATAGGTTTTACCATCTTTGTCTCTTGCGAAAATCCTCGTTGCGAAACGCACGGAATCAACAAAAAAAGCAACAATCCGTTTTTCAACAACGGGTGTTGTAAGATTTTCCGAAACCCGCACGATTTGGAGCCGAGAACAAAAATCATTGCTATGAGCAATAGGATATAGCCGGCGTACGTGACACCAATTCCCCATGGATCGTGATTCACGCTCAGCCATGTGCCTTTGCCGTCTTCGTCGAACGATG